>CAZIVQ010000330.1:0-1542 GCA_964542415.1 uncultured Bacteroidia bacterium
CCCAAAACCCCAAAACCCAAACCCCCAAAACCCAACCCCCCCCCCACATGCCCACTGCTCAAACCCTCCTCACCAGCCTTCCCCTTCGCTTCCGCCCCGAAAAAGCCGCCGGCTACGAAACTTGCGTCCACTTCACCCTCAGCGGCGAAGGGGGCGGCGAATTCACCGCCTGGATCGAAGCAGATGCCTGCCGGGTGGCAACCGGGCATCAGGGCGAACCGGCCTGCCGGATCCAAGCCGCGGCCGCACATTACGTCGCCCTGGAAACCGGCCGGCTCAATCCGCAGTTGGCCTTGCTGACGGGCAAGGTAAAGGTGCAACCAGTGAGCGAAATGATGGCCTTCAGCCGTTGTTTTCGCCGCTGGCAGCCTGTAGGCGGCGCCGAACGCCCGGTTCCGCCCCCACGCAAGCCGCCGCAAGGGCCGCTGAAAGGCCTGCGCATCCTCGACTTCACCCGCTTGCTGCCCGGGCCGCTGGCCACCATGCAGCTGGCCGAGCTGGGAGCCGAAGTCTGGAAGATCGAGCATCCCGACCGCCCCGACTACGTGCGGGAAGCCCTCCCGCAGCAGGACGGGGTCTCGGCTTACTTCCGCGCCCTCAACCGCTCCAAGCGCAGCCTGGCCCTGGCCTACGACCAGCCCGAGGGGCTGGCTGTCCTGCGCAAGCGCATCCGCGATGCCGACCTGGTGGTGGAGCAATTTCGCCCCGGCGTCATGGCCGCCTTGGGCCTGGGCGTGGAGGACATCTGGGTGATCAACCCCCAGTGCAGCTACGTCTCGCTCACCGGTTTTGGGCAGCAGGGCCCCCGCCGCGACCAGGCCGGTCATGACCTCAACTACCTGGCCCTCTCGGGCATCCTCTCCCTCAACTGCGACGCGCAGGGGCGCCCGGTGATCCCCGGCTTTCAGCTGGCTGACATCGCCGGGGGGAGTTACCTGGCCGTGTCGGCCTGCAGCCTGGCGCTGCTCGCGGCGCAGCGCACGGGCCAAGGCGAGTACGTGGATGTGAGCATGGCGGCGGGCATGTTGCCGCTGCTGACCTTGCCCTGGGCGGACTTCCAGGCCACGGGCGAGCTGCCCGCCAATGGCCGCACGCCCCTTTCCGGGGCCTGGGTCAACTACCAGGTCTACCAGACCGCCGACGACCGCTGGGTGGCCCTGGGGGCCCTGGAGCCCAAGTTTTGGGCGCGCTTCTGCGAGGCGGTGGACCGCCCGGCCTGGCAAGGCTGGCTGGGCGAACCACCGGCGGCGCACCCGGAAGTGGCGGCGCTGTTTGCCAGCCGCAGCCGCGACGCCTGGGCCGCCCTCGGGGCCCGGGTCGACTGTTGCCTCAGCCCCGTCCTGGCCCTGGACGAGCTCCCCACCGAGCCCCAATGGGCAGACGCCTGGGTGGGCGAAGGCCCCGACCGGGGGCTGGCCCAGCCCTTGCGCCTGCGGCGGCAGCCGGGAGCGATGCAAGGTCCTGCGCCGGAGCTAGGAAGTAGGTAGAGGGTAGAATATGGAATATGGAGGCTCGGCCGGATTTCCGGACTCAGCGCGGGCC
>CAZIVQ010000330.1:1642-5392 GCA_964542415.1 uncultured Bacteroidia bacterium
TCTTCACCTCTTCACCTCTTCACCACCCCCCATGAACCTCTCCCACACCCTCGCCACCCACCTCCGCCGCCTCTACACCGGCGGCAACTGGACCGATGCCAACCTGAAAGACAGCCTCGACGGCCTGAGCTGGCAGCAGGTGACGGCCACGCCTGCGGGTGCGAACAGCATCCTGGCACTGGTGTATCACCTGCATTATTTTGTGCGGGCGGTGACCCGAGTGCTGCAAGGGGGGCCGCTTGATGCCCACGACAAATATAGCTTCGACCATCCGCCCCTCGAATCCCAGGTAGAATGGGAGGCTTTCCTGGCTGAGGTGTTTGCCGAAGCCGAGACCTTTGCCCAGCTTATCGAACAGCTGCCGCCTGAGCGTCTGGATGAAAACATGGCGGGCGAAAAGTACGGCAGCTATTTCGCCAACCTCCAGGGCATCATCGAGCATGCCCATTATCACTTGGGACAAATTGTGCTGCTGAAGAAGCTCTTGTCCCCCCCGGGCAGCTTGCCGCGATAAGTTGGACAAGGGGTATCGGGTAAGCCCTTGCACAGCCGGATGAATCTTTCGAAATTTGCTATATGCCCGAAATACCCGAAGCGCCCCGCTGGCTGCGCCGCTATTTTTGGTTGCTGGTGCTGCTGCTGCCCTGGAGCTGGGAAACCAGCCTGGGGGCAGGGGTACGGCTTACGGTGCCATTGGAGCCTTTGCTGGCGGGGTTTGCGCCGCTGCTGCTGTTTTTGCGCGGGCGCAACCTGCCGCGACAGCCGCTGCTGATCGCTGGGGGCGCTTTTTTGCTGGCCGCCCTGCTCTCGGTGCTGGGTTCTGAATGGTGGCAGGTCTCGGCCAAGGCCTGGCTGATCCTCTGCACCTACGCCTTCGTGTTTCTGGCCGGGCCACCGTTGCTGGGCTTTGGCCGGGTCGAATGGCAGCAGACCGCCCTGCTCTACGGCATCTCGGTCGCCGCCCTCTGGCTCTACAGCCTGGGCCAACTGGCGGTGATAGGGCTGGGCTACCACCAAAGCTACGCCATGGCCGAGCCCTTCAACGCGGGGCATACTTTGCTGGTGGCCATGGGCTTCCCTCTCTGGCTGCTGGTGGCCGACCGGATGTTGCGCGGGAAGGCGCAGGTACACGAATGGCTCTTCGCCCTGCTGGGCGTGGCGGTGATGCTGCTCTCTTTTTCGCGCTTTTACTGGGTGCTGTTGCCTGGAATGGGATTCCTGCTGTTGTTGCGGTACCGGCCCACTTGGCGGGCCTGGCTCATCGGGGTGGTGCTACTCGCCCTGCTGAGTGGCGGGGCCACCTACGTCTACCTCGACCGCAAGTACGATGCGGAAAAAGCCTGGCTGGACCCGAAGTTCCACACCACGGTATTTGCCCAGGTGCAGTCGATTTTTGTGCTGGAGAAAAACAAATCCAACACCGAGCGGATCAACCGCTGGCGGGTGGCCTGGGCCATGTTTGAGGCCCAGCCCTGAGCGGCGCCGGGCTCAATGTCTTCGCCGAGCACCAGCCCCGCTATGCGGCCCAATTGGAACTGGAGGAGACCTACCGCGAATACGACAAGATGAACGCCCACCAGTTGTTTTTGGGCTGGCTGGCAGAAATGGGCCTGCTGGGTCTGCTGGCGGGCCTGGCGCTTTGGGCGCTGGCCCTGCGAGCCATTTGGTTCCTGCGCGGGCAACCGCCGTTTTTCTTTGCCTGTCTGGTCTTTTTTAACTTCCTTCTACTCGGCTTGATTGAGGATTATACCCTTGATGAAGATATCATGCCACTTTTTTGGTTGTGGTTGGCCTGGTTGGGACAAGCCGGGAAAAGGGAGGCTGAGAAAGGTTGATAAATTCCCAATCAATCTGGCGGGCCATTGCCGACTGGATAGCAGCACCGGCAGTGGTTCTGTCTGTGAGAATGTTTGAAAAATCGTACCTTGCCTTTCATAAATTTTCGTTATGGCAAAAAAGAAGCCCCAAAAGCGCGGTGGCATTGTTTATTCCACCGATCCGGGTTACGAACCCGAGCCCGAAACGACAGAGTCGGAGGAAACCCTCCCTCCGGGTAAGCAGGATCTGCGGATCAGCGTGGACCGCCTCAAAGGCAACAAACGCGTGGTTCGCATCTACCAATTCGTGGGGCAAGTAGACGACCTCAAAGACCTGGGCAAGCACCTCAAGCAGCATTGTGGATGTGGAGGATCGGTGAAAAATGGAGAGATTTTGCTGCAAGGAGAAGTCCTCGACAAAGTCAAAGCCGAGCTTAGCCGTCTGGGCTATCGCTATAAACAAGCCGGGGGATGACCCCGCTTCGCCCCCCTTGTTGTATCCTTACTCCCTAGTTTATGAAGAACATGTTACGCTCCTTCCTGTGTTGGATCTGGGTGATGGGCAGCTTGATGCTAAGCCCCCTATTGGCTCAGATTACGGTAAATTCTGTCTCCCCCTATAATCAGTACGCCCGAAACCTGGTCGGCAATGGCATCGACATCGTCAACGTACGGGTCGAGTGCGATACCCTGCTTACCGACAACGGCAACGATGGCGTGGTAGCCATTGGCAGCTTTGATGCCACGACCTCTCCTATCGAAAGCATAACTAATGGAACCATTATGTCCACCGGACATGTGGGTGATTTTGTGCAGCCCGCGACAGCTTTCGCTTCTTCTGCTACGAGCAATCCGGGATTCCCTTTGCTAGATCAGCAGTTCAATGCGAACACAAATGATTACTGTGCGATCATTTTTGACATCATTCCATTTTGTGACACCATTTCTATTAGTTATGTGTTTGGGTCGGAAGAATATCCCGAATTTGCTCCGCCTATCAGCAGCTCATTCAATGATGTTTTTGCTTTCTTCATCAGCGGGCCCGGCTTTGCCCCCAACACCAACATTGCAACCTTGCCTGGTACGACCACGCCAGTAACCATCAATAACATCAATGCGGTAACCAATCAGCAGTTTTATGTGGACAACCAGACAGGTACCGAGTTTGTGCTAGATGCCCACACGATCGCCCTGGAAGCCATTGCCGCTGTACAGCCTTGTCAGCAATATTCTCTGACCCTGGTGATCGCTGATGACGTTGACGAGTTATGGGATTCCGCTGTTCTGCTCGAAGCCGGCGGCATCGCCTGCCGCTCGGGCATCCCGCCTTCCGTCATAGCTGGTAACTTCAACAACCCTAACTCGGCCATCGGCATCGAAGGCTGTGTCGACGCCTATGTCGATTTTACCAACAATAACGACACCACAGAGAGCTTCACCATCAATTTTGATATCGCCGGGACGGCCACCAACGGAGTAGATTACCAGTTTATCCCCGATAGCATCGTGATTCCAGCAGGGCAAAGTTCAGTCCGCCTGCCGATCAACATCGCCAATGATGGCATCAACGAAGGCAGCGAGTTCATCCAGTTCGTGATTGCAGACTCTTCCTGCGGGAACTTGTTCCTCGATACGCTGACGGTAGAAATTCAGGATCCATTCCAGGCTGATGCCGGGATAGACAAGATCGTTTGTTCGGGAGAAATTGGACAAGTCGGTTCACCAGCCCAGCCTGGCCATAGCTATCAGTGGAGTTCCACCAACGGCCTGGGCTGGGCAGGCACCCCCAACCCCACTACTGCGCTGGCCAACGTAGATCTGACCAATGGCACTAACAACGTCATCCAGCTTTCCTACTTTTTGCGGGAAACGGATGAAAATGGCTGCATCGACCGGGACACCGTCCGGGTCTCCTTCGCGCCCAAGCCCATCA
>CAZIVQ010000331.1:0-5391 GCA_964542415.1 uncultured Bacteroidia bacterium
TGCAGCGAGACAAATTCGTAGGTGGCTTCGGTCTGTCGCTGATCGATGAAGGTCACCTGCCGGGGCAGAAAATTGTCCTGGGCTACCCACAGGTAGACTGCGGCTAGGTTTTGTGCTCGGGGGCGCAAACTCAGGCGGTAACAAGGCGTGCCCCCCACGGCCTGGACACTGAGGCCTGTCAATTGTGGAGAGCCCGCAAGCAGCTGCCGGAGACGGCCTACCGGGCTCGCATCGGCGGAGAGCTCGTAGTCTATCACCTGAACGTCTCCAGTCTCCATGTCGATGGTCCATTGGGTGGTGCCATCGCAGACGATTTGTAGTTCCGACAGTTGAATCAGGTACTTGCCCTGCTCGTAGGCGAGGGTGCCCCTGCGCTGGTGGAGGCGCAGCATAGGAGCCCGAAGCTCATAATAAAGATCGGCTTGTAGGGTACGTAGGTCCGAAAAAGCCTGCTGAGCCTGCTGCCAAACTTTGGCGGCGGTAGGCTGGGGCGGCTGGGCTGACAGCGTCACTCCCCAGGCCCAAAGTAAGCATCCCAAAAAGAACGTAGGTTTCATGAGAAAAGAAAAAAGCGAGTGTAGCGTTGTACTAAGAAAATCCGACCATTTATGCCGGTATAACCCCTGAAGTAGAAGTTGGGAAAAATTTTTTTGCTGGTAGAAAAATTATTCTGCCCAATAAAAAAGGTGCCTGCTCTTGAAGCTCAAATGGGGTTAGACCATGAAGTAAAAATTACACCCAGCCAGACATTTTCCCCGCTGTTTTTACCTCAGCGGTCAAATATGCTTGCTAAACGGGTGGTTTTGTCCGGGTCGGTTCCTCCTTTCGCCAAGCAAAACAGGAGGTTGCAGGCCGGTGAAACAGGTATTCTCACTTGTGTCTACTCCTCCCGCCAAAAAAAGGTGCCACTCCCCGCCCGGTAGACCTCCCCCCGCCAATCGGGAAACCAGTAATGGGTGCTGAGGTGGCGGCCTTGCTGATCGGCATCCCGCACCCAGAGGTTGATGCGAAACTTGCCTTCCCCCGCCTCGTCGCAGGCCTGGAGGACCTCCAGGGGATAGGCCCATTCGACCGTATAGCCTTTTTCGTCCTGGGAAACGGCAACCTTGCCATTCGAGGGCCAGTTGCCGGGCAGGCTGACCACCGGCTTACCGCCCGCCTCGCCGGGCCTGATGGTAAAAAGCCGCGTAGCGGCCCGGCTCCGACGCAGCTGTTCGCGGGAGGTCGTCTTTGGGGGACAAGGATCGAGCAGCACAAAAAGCCCATCGGCCTGCTCTCCTCGCTGCCCGGTCCCCCCATACACATCATCATCTTCGATCAGGACTGCCCCATACAAAAAGGTTTTATCTCGCTTCAAGCCAAAGCGAAAGGTAAGGTCTTTCTGCCCCCGGTAAGAAAAGGGATCGGTTTCTACCAACAGCGGATGCCCGGGCAGGTCCAGGTCCCATTCGCCCAGAACCCCGTCGACCTGAGGGATATGCGTAGCCAAGGGGAGGGGAAGCAAGGCCTCGGGCCGCAAGGCAAGGCGCTGGGTCTGGGTCAACGGCGGCATTTCCGGCGGAAAATAGGTGTACCGCAATTCCAACGCCACGGGTTCCAGCCCGGCGAGGGGTTGGTGCCCGTTGGAATGTAGGGGGAGGCGAAGGTCTTGCTGCGAATTGGGCGGCAGGGTCAAGGTGGGCAGCGCCACGGGCAGCCAAAGCGAGGGGGAAGCCGTGACCCCAAAGGCGATCTCCAGGGGAAAATTGCTGTCGTTGGTCAGGCGAAGCGCCACGCTGTCTTGGGAAAAGCTTTCCGCCTCGACCAGCAGCGGCGCCAAGGTAGCCGGTCCGTCATACATAAGGTTGCGGTAGACCCGGGATTGGGCTTCGGTGCGGATATGCTCGTCAAAGATCCCTTCCAGCAGCAGGTTGGCCAGGACCGGCCCCTCGGAGGTCATACTGACCCACATCACGTGATCGAACTCCCCAAATTTGGGGCCGCGCAAGCTGCTCGCGCCGCCGGTGGTAGCCAGCACCACATAGGTTTGGTCGTGCCGTTCGTAGCGGGTATAGCGATGATAATGCCCGGCAAACACCGTATGGGGCCGGTTTGCCAGCAGGGCTTCGAGGTCGTCCCAGCGGCCGCTGTTGCCTTGGTTCCAAAGGGGTTGGTGCATGAAGACCAGCGTCCAGCGCACCCCTTCGTTTTCTCGCAAGACCCGGCGAAAATACCGGAATTGCTGGTTGCTCAGGTAGCCCTGCCCCGAGCCCCCCATGCCCTCTTCAGAATTGATCCCCAAAAACAGCACGTCCTGGTAACGAAAGTGGTAATAATCCCGCCCCAAGCGAGCTTTCCAGGCTTTGGCCATGGTGAGGTTGCTGTAATCGTGGTTGCCGGGCAGGTAAAAAAACGGCATGTCCAGGCTGTCCAGAAAGCCATCGACTTCGTCCCATTGGCGCTCAATCTCCTGCTTGTCGTTCGTATAGCCCTCAATCAGATCCCCGATGCTGATCACGAAAGCTGGCTGTAGCAGGTTGAGTTTGTGAATCGCCTCCTGGAAGACCCCCGGCCGGGCCCCGCCGGTGCGATCGGTGATGATGGCGAAATGAAAGTTTTGCGCGGGGTCGGCGACCTCCAGGTTGGTCCAGGGCTGAGGGGGGGTTCGCGTATCGACCTCAATGCGGGCGGCCTGACCGAAGCCAAACGAACCCGCCAGGACCTGCCCCAGCAAACACAAAAAAATAATGCGCTTCATCGTACAAAGATAACTGAATTTGGCGGAGCCTAAAGCAAAAGCCCCGGCCTTACAGGCCGGGGCAGGATGTCAGAACCGCTCACGCAAATCAGGCGTTGAACATGCGCTCGTAGTACTCGGTCGCCATGCGATCGGCATCGAATGCCGGAGCCACGTCTTGCATGCTATTTTTCACCACCGTCCACCATTGATCTGGCTGCTGGTAGTACATGGGGATCACCTCCTTGCGCAGAATCCGCATCAGCCCATCGTAGTCGTGCTCATCCTGCATCTCGATAGGCTGGGACGTATCGGCCGGCGGGATGATGAAGGCATTGTGGCCGTGTTTGGCAAACTCGGGAATCCAGCCGTCATCGGTACTGACGTTGACCGAAGCGTTCATGGCGGCGGTCATGCCGCTGGTCCCGGAGGCCTCACGCGGGCGGCGCGGGGTGTTGAGCCATACGTCGGAGCCCTTTTTGAGGGCGGCTGAGAGGTCGATTTCGTAGCCGGTAAGGATGGTCGCATTGTGGGCGAGGTGGGTCATCTTCACCAGGCGGTTGAAGGTGTCGACCGCATAGTCGTCTTCGGGATAGGGCTTACCGGCCCAGATGACTTGCACCGGCATATCGGCCTGGCTGAGCATCTGGTAGAAGTCTGAGAGGTTGCGCATGATGAGGTCAGCCCGCTTGTAGGCGGCGAAGCGGCGGGCCCAGACGATGGTAAGCACCTCAGGATCGAAGAGCTTACCGGTCTGATCGGCCACGATTTTGAAGAGTTCTTTTTTCAACTCCCGCTTGCGCGCCTTCAGTGCGGCCTCATCCCCGCTGTCCAGGGCCGCCCGGAGGGGCTTGTCTTGCCAGTATTTTTGGTTCTGGGCGTTGGTGATGCCGATGATGGGTCCTCCTTTGTCCTTGACGTGGGACCACATCTCTTGAGAAACCTTGGCGTGCAGTTGAGAAACGCCGTTGGAGCGCTTGGCCAGCACCAAGGCCGCCGGGGTATAGCCAAAGCTATCGCCGTGCATGTGGGTGATGCTGCGCACTGTAGCCAAGGGGACATTACTAAAAAAGCCCATCCGGTCCAGCAAGCCGATGGAGCGCTCCTCGTTACCGGCTCGCTCCGGGGTGTGGGTAGTGAAGACCAACTGCTTGCGCAGGGCTTCTACGCTGCCGAGCTTTTCGTAGAAATAAAAGGCCATGGGCAAGGCATGCGGCTCGTTCATGTGGTAAATGTCAGCGCCGCCCAGGGCTTCCACCACTTTGGCTCCGCCGACTCCCAAAATAATGCTCTGCGCGATCCGGGCGGCAGCATTGCTGTCGTAGAGCCGGTGGGTGATGGTGCAGGAGAGGTAGTCGTTTTTTTCTGGCAGATCAGTGGTGAGCAGGTACATGGGCACGGTCCCAAATACCTCCGGCGGCAGGTACCAAGCCTGCACGTGTACCGGGTGGCCGTTGACCATGACCGGAAAGACCAGGTCGGTCTGCTGGAGGAAGGTGTAAAAGCGCTCGCGAAACAGCGAGCGCATGTTGCTGTTGCCATCTCGCACCTGGTCGTAATAGCCGTATTTCCACAGCATCCCGATCCCGATCAGGTTTTGCTTCTGATCGAAGGCGCTGCGCATATGGGAGCCAGCCAGGTACCCCAGCCCTCCGGAATAAATCTTCAGCGCGGGGTCAATCCCAAACTCCATGCTGAAATAGGCCACCTTTTTGGCAAAGGCCTTGGCAGGTTGGTAGGGGTGCTCCCACTTACAGTTTGTTTTCATAAAATATTCACGATTAGCGATGATTCATTAGGAGAAGGCAAAAATAGTCCGATTCCCCTGTTTTTCAAGCAAAAAAGCCCGCTGGCTCTCAGGCTTTCTCCCCAAAGCAAAAAAAGCCCCGCAGGCTCTGAAAAAAGCCTGCGGGGCACCTGGGCGCTAGTTAGAGGCATCGGAAGCCCAACGAGAGAAGCCTGCAATCGCCTAAACCTTACCTGTAACAGGCTTCTACTGCGGCTTAAATTTCGTCTTCGACCTCATCGAGCGGTATCTCTTTGATGCCCTCTTCCTCCTCGTCGTCCAGTTCATCGAGCTCATCATCTTCACCGGAGGAAAGGTTTTCATCTTCATCGTCGTCGTCGATCACCGCACGGACGGCAGCCGGGGCGGCGGTGCGAAAATGGTCCGAAGACACCTCGACTTTCAGGGGGGTTTCTCCCAGAATTTCTCCGTTGAGGGCTTGCATAGCCGCCAGCGCGTTCCGCTCCCGCTTCATGTCGACGAAGCCGAGCGCATGGGTCGCAGGGTCACTGACACTGCGAAAGAGCTTGAGTGCCATGACCTCTCCAAATTCTTCAAATAGCTCTTGCAGCTTTTCTTTGGTTACGCTACGATCAATGGAAGAAACCCTGAGTCTCATTTCGGCAAGTGTGTTTGATGCGAGGGGATAGAAATGGATGCGTAAAAAAGGCTTGCTTGCTCCGTCCGAAGCGCCCCCTTACTCATAAGGTCAGAAAAAAAAAGCCGCTTCCTCAAACCAGGGCTTAAATACAATAACTTTTTCCGAAGAAAGCAACGCTTGTTTGCCCTTGGAAGCCAAATAAGTAGACGGAAAGAGGTTGAGAGATGAGATTTTGAGACTGTATGCTCTCTTTATGAAGGGGTATAGGGAGTAGGGGGTTCCCCTTGC
>CAZIVQ010000332.1:0-5385 GCA_964542415.1 uncultured Bacteroidia bacterium
AGCTGGAACACCCCCAAATAGGGGTGGGTGACCCACAGCGAGCCGTCAGGTCCCTGCACCAGAAAGCGGCTGCTGACTTCCAGGCCCGATAGGCGGCGCAGAAATGTGTAGGAGCTGCCCTGGCGGCGTAGCAAAATCAAGCCCTCATAAGTGCCAGCCATGACATGCTGCTCATCCAGGGTCAGGAAGGTCCATACGCCTACGGTTTGGGGAATGGGCACTGCCGTCAGGCTCTGAATGAGAAAAGCGCCTTCGTGATGCCCCATCAGGAGCTGGCCGTGAGCTTCTCGTAAGCCCCACACCTGGCCTTCCGTACCTTTCACCAATTGCCAGGGGGGCTTGGAGACCGGGTCGACGCGCGTTTCAAGCGAAACCGCGTAGAGGCCATTGGAGGTGCCGAAATACAGGTAGTCGCCATGTTTCAGCGCAGCATAAGCGGTCCCCCTCAGGTCGCCATCGGGATAGAGGCGGGTGTAGGGAGAATGGAAGCGTAGCTGGTCGATACCAAAATTGAGGCCTAGCCAGAGGTCTTGACTGGCGCTGACATGGAGGGCGAGCACGTTGTTGTCTTGCAGGTCCTGGGCCTGTTGCAAGACCTGGAGCAACTGGCCTTGCTGGTCCAGTAGAAGGAGGCCTCCCAGGGCGGTTCCGAGGGCCATGCGGCCATCAGCAAAGTGGGTCGCCGCGCCGATACGGCTTTTGCGCAGCAAGGAGCCGTGGGAGGTGGGCCAAGGGCGAACGCCTCCTTCGGCCATGGCCCAGATGCCCTGGCGAAAAGTGGTGAACAGCACTTCGCTGCTTCCCCAGGGCAGGCAGGCCGTGACCAGGGTGGGGGTGAGCGGGCTGCTACCGGGCACCTTTTTCAACTGCCCGTCTGTGACCTCCCACAACCCCTCCCGGGCTTTTTGGACAAACAGCCGGCCTTGGGCTTGTCCCATGAAGCTCCATTCCCCTCCAGCCTGGACCACCGTGAGCTGCTGACCGTCATATCGAAAAAGATAGTGGGAGGCACGCAGGTAGATTGCTCCCCGGAATATTTCGATGTCCCAGACATCAGCGAAATTTTGGATTTCGGGGGGGAGCAGGCTGTCGAGGGAGTGGTAGTGCAGGATGCCCTTCGCATCTGGGCGAAACAGGCCGAACTCGTTCTGCCCTCCCACCAAGATGCCGTGCTGCGGCCAATGGCAGACCGAGCGCATGATGGTCTTGTTAGGGAGGGCAAACCGCTGCCAGCTTACGCCGTCGAAAATGAGCAGCCCCTCATTGTTGGCTACATACATCCGGCCGGCTTCGTCTTGATCAAGGTCCCAGTTTTGGGTCCCACCCTGGTAGGCTTCCTTGCTATAGTTATGGATAAAGGGTACGCCTACCAGGTTGTTGCTTTGGCCCCAAACCGTTTGCCCCCATCCCCAACACACCATGACGATGAGAAATGTCCGCATCGGTATTAATCCCGTTTCTTTCTACCAACTTACGCCTTTGGGTGAGCGCTTGCAAGGAATGATGTAATTTTTTTTCGCTTGTGATGTGGCAATGATGTAATTTTTTACGGAGGGATGTAAACATGATGTATTTTTCTATTAGGCTGGGATGCTGATTATCAGTTACTTTTGGATATGATGCCTCGGAGATAATCATGCAGAGAGAAATTAGATTTTCGACTACTGCTTGCCCCCGTGCAAGTGCATGATGTCCCAGGCCTTGATTACTCCATCTTTTTATTACTAAGGATTTTGTTCTATGAAAAGACTACTACTACAGATGATCTTTGTGCTGGCTGGCTTACTTAGCTTACAGGCACAGACCACCATTCTGGATTTTGAAGCCGCAGCTACTTCTACCGATTTCTTCTACTTTGGTAGCGGCCTCGACGGGTCGTCGACCTCGGCCATTGCCAACCCTGACCAGAGCGGTATCAACCTCAGCGACAGCGTGATGATCCACGAGCGTCCGGGCGATGCCCTGACCTTTGCCGGAGCTTTCTCCGACCCCAACCCGGCTACGCCTTTCGACCTGACCGGGGGCGAGCAAGTCTGTATGAAGGTGTAGCTGCCCCAAGCCGTGGAAGTGCGCCTCAAGCTCGAGCAATCTACCACCAGTAACGACACCTGGGAATTTGGCCAGAACGTCTCCACCACCAGCGAATGGGTAGAGATCTGCTTCGACCCCTCCTTGCCTTCGGCGAACAATCCCAATATCACCGCGGCCGGCCAGGTATGGGCCCGCATGGTGATTTTCTTTGACTTTAACGTGGTAGGAGGCGGCACCGCCGAGACCTACTACTTCGACGACGTGGTGGTGCAGCCTGCTACGTCTGCTTCTTGTGATCCGGTGCTGGATTTCGAAGCGGCAGCTACTTCTACCGACTTCTTCTACTTTGGTAGCGGCCTCGACGGGTCGACGACCTCGGCCATTGCCAACCCCGACCAGAGCGGCATCAACCTCAGCGACAGCGTGATGATCCACGAGCGTCCGGGCGATGCCCTGACCTTTGCCGGAGCTTTCTCCGACCCCAACCCGGCTACGCCTTTCGACCTGACCGGGGGCGAGCAAGTCTGTATGAAGGTGTAGCTGCCCCAAGCCGTGGAAGTGCGCCTCAAGCTCGAGCAATCTACCACCAGTAACGACACCTGGGAATTTGGCCAGAACGTCTCCACCACCAGCGAATGGGTAGAGATCTGCTTCGACCCCTCCTTGCCTTCGGCGAACAATCCCAATATCACCGCGGCCGGCCAGGTATGGGCCCGCATGGTGATTTTCTTTGACTTTAACGTGGTAGGAGGCGGCACCGCCGAGACCTACTACTTCGACGATGTCTGCCTGCAATCCAGCGCAGGTGGGGCGGACGCCAACATTGACTTTGCGGTCGACATGAACAGCTACAGCGGTACCTTCACCCAGGTCTACGTGAGCGGAAGCTTCAACAGCTTCTCCGGCACGGCAAATCCTTTGGCCGATGCGGATCAGGATGGCATCTGGACCGGAACTGTTGCCATGCCCACCGGGGCGAAGGCCTACTACTTCTCCGTAGATGACCTGGCCGATGCCGAAGCCTTGGCCAACACGGATGAGTGTGCGACCACTGATACGGCAGGCAATGTGTTCCGCCAACTGATTGTTGTCGGTGACGCAACCCTCGATACCGTCTGCTGGAACAGCTGCTATGCGTGTGGCCAGTCTGTCTCGATCACGTTTGAACTAGGGTTTGATGGCATTACGCCTAGCCCGGATGGGGTTTTTCTGGCCGGTGGGGCTGGTTTTGGGGCCTCGCCCAATGCTTACCAGCTCATCGACGGGGACAGCGATGGCATCTTTACCCTGACCTTCAACCGGAAAGTAGGCTTCAACAGCTTCTACACCTTTACCAACGGGGCTTGCCCTGACTATTCTTGTAAAGAAATGATCGCGGGCCTGCCTTGTGCCAATCCCGACAACTTCAACGACCGCTTCCTGGCTTCTGTCTCGGCAGATACCACGGTCGCCTCTTGCTTTGAGCTATGTACTGACAATGCCGAGTGTACGAGCACCAGCATCAATCCAGCCGCGACAGATTGGTTTGACTGGCAGTGGGAAACGGCTAGCCAGCAAGGCCTCCTGAGCTTCGAAGCTGGCATTTCTGGCGAGAAGGAAATCCGGGTGCTCAATGCAGCCGGACAGCTGATACACCAGCAGCGGACCGCTGCAACCTCCGTGACCCTTCAGCTGCCACGGCTGAGCCCCGGGCTCTACCTCCTGCAAGTGCGTAGTGACCAGCAGGCCGGTACCCGCAAATGGTTGGTACGCCGATAAGACACACCCATGGGCGGCGCTGCAAACAGAGCTGCGCCTGCCTTTCTCTATGAACTATTGGTAGTAGCAGACCGCGATCAGGGAGCCTGCCGCCTGGCAGGCTCCCCTCCGGTCTTAATCAGCCAGCGCAAAGCTGGGCTGGCTAGCGATTCTATAACCTAATTTAACTCGCTTTCACCATGAGATTTAACATCACAGGGCTTGTCTTGCTGCTGTTGTTAGGCCTGCAAGGCCTATTTGGCCAGAGCAAACAAGTCACGGGACAGGTGCTCGATGACCTCGGGGAACCGCTGATCCAGGCGACCGTCCTGGTCAAAGGCACCACCCTGGGCACCTTCACCGATGACCAAGGACGCTTTAATTTGGCGGTTTCGGGCTCCGATGCCGTGCTTCAGGTGCGGTACGTGGGCTTTGAGACACAAGAAGAGGCCGTAGGGTCGCAAACCGAACTGACCATCATCATGATCAGCAAAGCCATGGCCATGGATGAAGTGGTCGTTTTGGGCTATGCGGCCCAGAAGCGCTCCAAGATTACCGGCTCGGTGTCCACCATCAGTGCCGAAGAGATCACCGAAACCCCGGTCCTTCGGATAGACCAAGCGCTGCAAGGCCGCGCGGCCGGGGTGCAGGTCACCCAAAATTCCGGGCAGCCTGGTACCGGCATGACCGTCCGGATCCGTGGGATCGGGACCATCAACAATGCCGACCCGCTCTTCGTAGTCGATGGGGTCATCGTCGACAACATCGACTTTGTCAACCCCAATGACATCGCAAACATCTCCGTGCTCAAAGATGCGGCTTCCACCGCGATCTACGGAACCAACGGGGCCAATGGCGTGGTGCTCATCACGACCAAAAATGGTACCCGAAACCGAAAGGCTGAGATCAGCTACGATGGCTACTACGGCGTACAGGAGCCCTGGAAAAAGCTCAACCTGCTCGATGCCGAGGAGTATGCCATCCTGATCAATGAGGCGAGAATCGCTGCTGAACTGCCGCTGCTGCCTGCCATGACCGATCCCCAGGCCTTGGGTGCGGGCACAGATTGGCAAGACGCCATTTTTGCCACCGCTCCTATTACCAGCCACCAGCTTTCTGCTCGTGGCGGAGGGGACCGGGCTGATTATGCCCTTAGTGGCAACTATTTCTCCCAGCAGGGCATCGTCGGGGGGCCCAAAGCCCAGTTTGACCGCCTCACCCTCCGCTTCAATGCCAACTACGACCTGAACGACCGCGTGAAGGCGGGTACCCGCATCAACTACGTACACCTGGAGCGCGATGCCTTGCCGGAAAACAACGAGTTTACCACCCCGCTGATCCGGGCGCTAAACCTCGACCCCCTGAGCCCCATTCAGGATGCCGACGGCAATTACCTGCCTTCGCAGTACCTCGACACCGATATTTTCAACCCGGTCAACCAGATCGAGAACACCTATTCCACCTACCGGGGCGACCGCATCTTCGGTTCGATGTTTGCCGTGGTTGAATTGATGGAGGGGCTTTCCTTAAAGTCGAGCATCAACCTCAACCTGACCAACGGGTTCATTGATGGGATTGCGCCGGAGAATTTTTTTAGCATCAATGACCAGAACCCGC
>CAZIVQ010000333.1:0-3727 GCA_964542415.1 uncultured Bacteroidia bacterium
CCGCGGCGCGGCAGCTTGCCGTTCCCGCGCCAGCTCTTCCACCCGGCGCCAAACGCGAAAGAGGTTGCCCGAGCCCATCATCTCGATTTCGGCTTCGCTGTAGCCCCGCTTCAGCAGTTCGAGGACCAGATTCGGGTACATAGAGGCGTCGCTGATGCCCACCGGCACGCTGCTTACGCCATCAAAATCAGAGCCAAAAGCCACGTGCTCCACCCCCACTAATTGCACCACATGGTCGATGTGGTCGGCTACGATCTGTACCGTGGCGGCGGGGTTATCGCTTTCCCCCCAATATTTTTGCACATAGGCCAGGTAGGCCGAATCACGGTAGGAGGCCCCCTGCTCCTCCATCCAGGCCACAATTTCTTCCCGGTGCGCAGCCAGGCTGTCGGCGCTGAGGCTGCCCGTAAAATAGCTGCCAAAGTTGATGTGGATGACCCCGCCATTTTCGCCCAGGCTGCGAATCATCTCATCGTTCATGTTGCGTTCAAATCCCGGGGTAAAATACCGGCAGGAAGAATGCGAGGCGATGACCGGGGCCCGGGTGAGGCTTATCACGTCGAAAAAGGCACTGTCAGATACGTGGCTGATGTCGACCATGATTCCCAGGCGGTTCATTTCGGCCACCACGGCCTCTCCAAACGGACTGAGGCCGTTCCAGGTGTAGGTCGTGTCGTAGGAACTGTCACAGATTTGGTTGTCTTTGGCGTGGGTCAAGGTGATGTAGCGAATGCCCCGCTGGTAGAAGTGGGTGAGGTTGGCCAGGTCATTTTCTACCGGAGAGCCGTTTTCCATGCCCATGGGAAGAGAAATTTTGCGTGTGGCAAAATTGGCTTCGATGTCAGCGGGGCTGTAGGCCAGGGCAAATTTATCCGGATACTCGCGTACCATGCGCTCCACGATGTCGATAAGGCTGTCGCCCAGGGCGTAGGACTTGCCTTGGGTCTGCTGCAGGTCTGAGGGGATGTAAATGGACATAAACGGCGCATCCAGCCCGCCAGCTTGGGCCCGGGGGTAATCGAAGTGGCCATCTTCGGTGCGGACGCTCACATCCAAAAATTCCTTCTGCAAGCGAAACCCCGCTACCCGGATGCGGTAGGGCACATCGATATGGCCATCGGCAATGATAAATCGCTGGGTCAGGGCCGTGGCCTGTGCCAAGCTGGGACCGGTCTGAGAAGGCGAGGTGCAGCTTCCCAGCCAGAAAAACAGACAGGAAAAAAGGGGAAGCAGAAAGCCAGGAGAATAAGAATGCATGCGTAAGGACTTGGTTTGCTCGCAAGTATAAAGCCTGGGGGGCAGAATGCCTTAGGTTATGCGGGGAAAAACCGTATATTGAAATCAAATCACTCGTTTACATACTTCGAATCGGTCACCTGGCCAGAGCGGCAACCCTCAGGCCTGCTGCTGCCGGCTGGTTCTATGGCTTTTTTCTCTGCAACCTTCTATCTCCTATGCCGCAACCGGAAGCCTTCGTTCCCTTGCCACAGGCCAGCTGGTCCTGGCCCGCAGCCCCGCACCTTTCACCGGCCGGTTTTGTCCTCATCCGGATAGAACCTTGGGACCAGCTGATGGCGACAGACCCCGCCACCCGGCAGTACATCTTACTGACTCACTTGCGGGGGCACGTGCAGACCCTTTTTGGGCCGCATTACCATGCGCACCGGCTGAGCAAAAACGAGTTTTTGCTGGTCATCCCGGGAGGCAGCTTTGCTTGCTTCACCTACCAGTGCCACCGCCTGCGCCTCGCCCTTGAGGGCATCCCCCTTGACCCGCAGCAGCCTGTCCGGGTAGCCCTCAGCCTGTGTCAGCGGCCCCCCCGGCATGGTTGGCCCTACATGCTCGGCCGCCTCCGCCGCCTTACCCAAGAACCCCAAAGGCAAGGCCGGTTTTGTCTTGGCGTGGCCTAGGCCGCGCCGGGAAAAGACCCTGTCAGCGTTCCCCAAAACGCCGACAGGGTTATCAGAATAGCCTCCCGGATACCGCATTTCCATCCCAAAATTGCTTCGGAGATTCACAGGCAGGGGGAAACAGCCTACCGCTAGGGGCTGGATACCCATGAATTTCTCAAAACAAGGCTCAATCCGACCCCTAGCGGGGTCGAGGAAGGTTATTGGCGCTTTGGCTACAAATATGCGACCCCTCTGGGGTCGGGATTGCGGGGACATGTCTGCTCGCTTCTTGGTCAAGGTGGGTAATGTATTATCCCCCCGCATCGGTGCCGAAGGATAGCCAGCGTGAAAGGGGTACTTTGAGAGGATTACCGCACCGAGTTTGGCTTTGCTAAGGGCCAAAAAGCAACCCGCCTGCGCGGGAAGGACCGGCGCAGGCGGGAATGCGAACAAAAGGGGAGGGGAGGGGCTCAGCGAAACATCGCCTTGATGCTGCCCCAGGTTCGTTGGATAGAAGTGGGGTTGTGGGACAAAGAAGCTTGATAAGAATCAGTGCGTACCGTCGTAACGATCTGCAGTTCGTAGGTGATTACCTGCCCATTGTCTTTAAAAATGCCATCGTCGAGGTGCTGATAGCTGAGCAGGCCGTTGGGCTTGATGGTCACCACATGGGCGCCAGTAGGCTCGCTGTTGATGCGGCGGAAGAGACGAAATTCTTGCACTGCGGCTTCATCTTGCACTTCCCATTCCAGCACTACATCAGATCCATTACTAGACACCGTGAAGTAATTCAACAACACGCCCTGGGCCTGCGCGCCCTGATGGGCTGCTACCAGGCAGCAAAAAAGAAAACCGATGGAGAGAAAACGTTGGATCATCGCTACTATGAACAGTAACAAACATAGCACGAATTTCCCTAACGGCCAAAGCGATCAGTTCGATCAGGTGAAGCTTTTGCCTGAATGGGAAAATGGCTGCACAGCAAGAAAGGTATGAGAAATAATCCCGGTGCTAAGTGAATGTTACCCGCAGGTCGGCTCCTTTGCTATTCCAAAGGAGACCCGAGAATAATACGCTGAGCCATTGGGAAAATTGCCAGTCCTGGCTTTCAATCTGCCGCTTCTGGCAGTGGCAGCAATCCGAATTGCTGCAAATGGTGGGTAGCATGCTTGTAGTGGAAGCGCTCCCAATCGGCGAGCCCGATCGGGCCATAAGCGGATGCACCGGTTTTACCCCAGGATTCGCTTCGAAGTAGGGGTAGAAACCCGCTACTTCTTCCAGGAGTTTTTCCTGGGCGACCTCAAATCCCGGGTACCGTAGTGGCGCCGGGTCGTCTGGCAAGGTAGGCACTTTGAGGTTGCGTCGGAAGGGTTTGTCGCTATGCAACCAAGCCCGCGACTTTTCCCAATTTTCTTCGGGTACAAATACCTGCACCCGGGCATTGGATTGGGACAGGTAAAACATCAGGTTGAGGTGCTCCAGCATGTGCTGGGCACTCATCTTGCCCCAAAGCGGTTGGGTGTCAGCCCTCAGGCGATCCAGGGCAGCGGGCAAGGTTTTGAGGAGGAAGGGTTTCATTGGGATTGGGGAATAAGGAGAATATCGAATATTGAACAAGGAATCTTGAATGAAGAACCCCATTCTCGTAGAGACAAGCGACTGAGCGACGAGCGACTGAGCGATAAGCGACGAGCGACCTGAGACGGCGAGAACGATTAGCGATGTGGAGACATGCGACTAAGCGACCTGAGACGGCGAGAACGATTAGCGATGTGGAGATATGCGACTAAGCGACCTGAGACGGCGAGAACGATTAGCGATGTGGAGACATGCGG
>CAZIVQ010000333.1:3827-5378 GCA_964542415.1 uncultured Bacteroidia bacterium
ATGCGACTAAGCGACCTGAGACGGCGAGAACGATTAGCGATGTGGAGACATGCGGCTAAACGACCTGAGACGGCGAGAACGATTAGCGATGTGGAGACATGCGGCCAAGCGACCTGAGACGGCGAGAACGATTAGCGATGTGGAGACATGCGGCTACGCGACCTCCTACGCCATGCTTTTTCATCTCTCCGTGTCCTTCGTGAAATCTCTTCGTGCCCTCCGTGGTAAAAAACTTAAGCGCTACCCGCTTTTCGTTTTCCTCGTTTTGCCTGGAAAAATGCCTTTTTGGCGAGGTAAATGGTCCGTTCGCTGCGGGCATAGACCGTGCCCTCGGCGTCGACATATTCAAAAGAGAAGGTCCGGTCGATTTCCTGCTCCCGCTCAATGTCAGCTTTGAGGGCAGCGATGGCCTCAGGGGAAAGGAGAAACCGGGCGCGCAGGCGGGTTTTGGCCGGGCGCAGGAAGCGAATAGAAGCGGCTTTGTCCCAGATCACGTACTCTTCGCCCATGATTTTGATCAGCATGAGCATGTAGAGGGGGTCGCCGGCGGCAAACATGGCCCCGCCGAAGATGGTGCCTTTGTAGTTGTAGGTGCGGAGGTTGAGGCGCAGGCTGAGGTGGGCTTCGTGCCAATCGCCGGAGAGAAAGCGCAGCCAGCCGCCCGTGCCTCTGATGGCTGGGTATAGGTTGAAATACAGCCGCCAAAGGCGGGTAGAGCGGGATTCTTGGGCCTCGGTGGGAAATAGCTTCATGAGGAGAGGGATGCTAAAGCTTGGGAGAAGAGGAAGCGCGAGGCTCAAGCTGAGGAGAGACCTTGGCCGGCCCGCTGCAAGGCGCGGAAAAAATAGCCCTCGTCCTGGAAAACCTGCATCAGCATCAGGCCGCCTTCAAGGTCTTGGGTGGCTTGTTCCGCCATTTTCCGGGCTTTGGCGGGCGGATGCTCGCTTTCATATAACTCGGTCAGGGCGTCGAGCAGGTCGGTGAAAAAAGCCCGCACAATGTGCAGAAATTCGGGGGGCAAGGCGAGCGGGGCCGCTTCCAGGGCCGTGTTGCCCATCAGGCAGCCGCCTTCGCCCCGCCCCAACACTTTGGCGATCTGCCCGAGCAGGTGCTGTAGCCGCAGGGCGGGAGAGGGCTCGCTGGCATAGGCCAAACTGAATACCCGTTCCCGAAAATACCAATGCACCGACTCCAGGACGCCGGCCATCAAGGCTTCCTTGTTTTCAAAGTAGTAGTAAAGGTGGGCCTTTTGCAGCTCACAGGCCGAGGCCAGGTCCGCCATGCTGGTGTGGAAAAAGCCGTTGCGACGCAAAACCGGCAAGACTTTGGCAATGATCGCCTCGCGGGATGTTCGTTGACTGGGCATAGATTTTATTTAACGGTCGTTAAAATAGGGCTTTTCAGGCTTTCTCCCAAATCTGTTCTTGTCTCTTACCTGTATAAGGGCCTGGACAGCCAGAGGAGCCGGGTAGCATGATTCCGCCGTAAAACCAGACCTTATGCGAATTAACAGTTCGCAACGAATAAACGAGAAGAAAAAAGTGCAAAAGT
>CAZIVQ010000334.1:0-5366 GCA_964542415.1 uncultured Bacteroidia bacterium
GCCCAGGGGCGGGCTCGAAGTGACACAAGGAGACTTGTCATAAGTAGCCCGCCTACAGGCGGCAGCGAGAAATCTTGCCTTTCCTGTCAGCCATATCGCCTAAGATTTCTCCCTTCGGTCGAAATGACAGGCTTTTAAAAGCCGGGAAACTCCGAACTCACGTTGTTTTTAGTATGAGGCAAGAAGTACAAGAAGCTGTCCATCATGGGCTTCCTTTGCGTCTTGGCGTGAAAAATTATACAAGTTATTCTTGGCGTCTTACTTATTTCGCTTCGCGAACCGGATGATTACTCATCCAGCACCACCCCGAGCTTGTCTAGCTCGCCGTCGCCTTGACGGATGACCACCAGTTCGTTTTCGCCCTTGCTGGCGTCGATGATGGTCGAGGGGATCAGCTTGCCCGGCCCCCCATCGATGACGAGGTCCACCAGTTTGCCAAAGCGCTCGTGCATGAGCGAGGGGTCGGTGTTGTATTCGGGATGGGTTTCGTCCTGGGGGAGGGAAATGGAGGCGATGGGGTTGCCGAGGCCTTGGGTCAGGGCCAGGGGAATGGGGTCGCCGGCCACGCGGATGCCCACGGTTTTTTTGTGCTGAAAATGCTTGGGGATTTGCTTGGAAGCTTCGAGAATGAAGGTGTAGGGCCCGGGAAAGGCGATGCGCATCATCTTGTAGACGGGGGTAGAAACGTGGTTGGCGTAGCTGCCGATGATGGCCACGTCTTCGCACATGCAGGAAAGAAAGGCCTTGTCAGGGTCGATGCCCTTGATTTGGCACAAACGATGGACGGCCTTGCGGTTGTTGATGTCGCAGCCCAGGCCGTAGACGGTGTCCGTAGGGTAAATGATGACCCCGCCTCCGCGGAGGACCTCAATCACCTGATCGATAAGGCGGGGTTGAGGGTTTTCTGAATTAATGGAAAGTAACATATGATGTAGAATCTGTTGGCAAAAGAAATAGCCTGTTTCTCCTGCAAAAGAAAATATGCAGGAAACGCAAAAAAGCCTGGCAGTTGAAGCTGGCTTGGTTCAATATACAAAAAGGTTCCGGCAGGCGGGTGGCTGGGGCGCGAAAAATGTATGCCCGGCGGCTTGGCCTCGATCACTGGTTGGAAAGAAGGCTATTTCCTCCTATTTTGACCCCCAATAAACCCCTATCTCTCATGCGACACGTTTTCCTCAGCTTTCTGGCGGGCTTGTTCCTGCTGTGCCAAGCCACGCCTCTGCTGGCGCAGCAGGGTTTCAAAGTGGGCTTTTTTGCCTTGCCGCAGGCGGTCTTCCTCTTCAATGCCGATGAGCAAGACCTGCCCGAAGACCTTTACCAGCAAGAATGGCTTGGCGGCATGGGCGGCGGCCTGGTGCTGGGAGCGAATTTCAACGACTACATCGGCTTCCGCCTCAACGCCCTCTACTCGCAGCAGGGCGGAGCTTTCTCCGTCCCCGCTGGCAACGACGAAAAATACACCTTCGTCCGCCGACAGGAGTACCTGCAAATTCCCCTGATGCTGGGATTCAACACCAACCCCATCAACCGCAAGACGGTTTTTACCTTCTATGCCGGGGGACAAGTAGGCTTTCTGACTGCCGCTTACGAATATGACGACGGGCCCCTCTTCCGGCCTGGCACCGAAAACATCGTGGCGCTGCCTACCACCGCTGAAACCTATCAGGACGTGGTCTTCGGCCTGGTGAGCGACCTGGGGGTTGACGTGCGGCTGAGCTATGACCTGGTGCTGAACCTCCACCTGCGGGCCAACTACAGCCTGGGCGACCTCGAAAACAAAGAGGCCTCCTTCATCGTGAGCCAAAACGGGCAGCTGAGCAACCAGGACTTCTGGGCCAGTCGCCGGGGCCTCAGGGCCGATGCAGCGACCAATGCCCTGAACCTCGGGGCAAAAATTGGCCTGACTTATACCCTCGGAGGCCGCTAAATCCCGCTTCGCTTCGTTTACCCTTTACTTTTCCCTCCAGCCTTTATTCTAAGGCGGGTGGGTTCCACCTGATTCCTTTGCCCGTGATTGCCTTTGTCCAAGGAAAGATCAGTGAAATCGAGCCGACCTATGCGGTCATCGACTGCGGAGGCATCGGCTATCAGGTCAAGATTTCCCTGAACACCTACACCCGTATCCGCGAGCAAAAGGAGGCGGTGAAGCTTCACACCTACCTTCAGGTGCGGGAAGACGCGCAGGTACTCTATGGGTTTGCGGCCAAGGCCGAGCGGCAGCTTTTCGAGCAGCTCATTGGCGTCTCTGGCGTAGGGGGCAACACGGCCCTGGTCATTCTCTCCAGCCTTTCGCCTGCGGACCTCGTGCAGGCGGTGGCCACCGAAGATGTGAACACCCTCAAGCGGGTCAAGGGCATCGGGGCCAAGACGGCCGGGCGCATCGTGCTGGAGCTGAAGGACAAGCTTGGGGTCGACCTGGGCGAGAGCAGCGCGCCCACTGCCGATGGCAGCAGCAGCGTAAACGAGCGCCGGGCCGAAGCTTTGGCTGCCTTGGCTCAGCTGGGCCTCAACAAGCAGGCCATCACCACCCAGGTCGACCGCCTCCTTAAAGAACAGGGGGCGGGCCTCAGCGTGGAGGAGATCGTGCGCCTGGTGCTGCGAAATCGGGGGTAACCTTTCATTAGTAGAAAATTTCAATTTTTGTAAGGTATCTTTGCCCTCCGCTGTGTTAGTTCCTTCTGCAAGATGAATATCCCCTCTGCTCCGGGAATTGGAGCCACAAGAAATACCCACGGCTCAGAAATATCCTGACTGCCAGGCAGATTGAGGAGGGGGCAGGAGAATTATCCTTTACTTGTGTATGATATTTTCTAAGTTTGCAGAGCAAAAGCTGGTCATATCCTGCCTTTTCTTCCCCCCTCACCCCACATGTAGCAAACGCCATTCGTGCCTATGGAGCATACCTCTACTTTTTGAACTGAATTGCAGTACGTTTAATCTAAGGAAACCTTGTCGAAGTTCAGCATTGCCCTGCTGGTATCGGTGCTAGCCTCCTGGTGGAGTCCAGCGTCCTTGCCTAGCGGGAAAGAAGCAGAGGTGCCTACGGCTATGGTAGCGGAAGCGGACATCGCCCTGGCGGTGCGCCCTGAGGTCCGTATGGACGATGGGGACACCTCTAAGGTGAAGCCCAATCCTAATAACCGTCAGGGGGACCCCACCCAGCAGGAGTATGTATCGCCCCTGTACCTGGGAAATCCCAGTAACTACAACACCTCCTTCGAACTCTCGGAGGATGGGATGGGCTACAACATTTATGAGCGCGTCGGCAACATCGACGTGCGGAAGCCTTCCTTTATTTCTTTCGAAGACTACGTGCGCTATCGCCGCGAAACGGGGATGCGTGACTACTTTCGCCAGAAGGCGATGGCCAATAACGTGGAGGAGCAGCGGGGGCTGGAATTGGCGGTCAACATCGACGAGCTGAACGATGTCTTTGGCGGGGGGACGGTCTCGATCAAACCGACGGGCTTCGCGACCCTTTCTTTCTCGGTGGACCACAACAAAACCAACAACCCCGCCCTGCCGTTGCGGCAGCAGAGCATCACCTTCTTCAACTTCGACCAGCAGATCCAGCTCGGGGTGATCGGGCAGATTGGGGAGAAGCTGCGCCTCAACGCCAACTTTGACACCCAGGCGACCTTCGACTTCGAAAACGAACTCAAGCTGGAGCATAGCGGTACTGAGGACCAGATTCTGCAAAAAATCGAAGCCGGTAACGTGAGCATGCAGCTGGGCAACTCTTTGATCCAGGGCCGCCAAAACCTCTTTGGCCTCAAGACCAAACTGCGCTTTGGCCCGGTGGACGTGACCGGCCTCGCTTCGATCGAGCGAGGGAAAGTCGAGACCATCAACGTATCGGGCGGCGGGGCCATCGAGACCCCTTTTGACAAGCCAGCCGCCGAGTACGACATGAACCGGCACTTCTTCCTCTCTCATTACTTCCGCTCCAAGTATGAAGCCTCCCTGGCCAACCTGCCGGTCATCCAGTCCAACATCCGCCTCAACCGCATAGAGATCTGGGTCGAGCAGCAAGGCGCCACCAACAACACCCGCAACGCGGTGGGCTTTTTGGATTTGGGGGAGAATGAGCAGTCAGTGGCCAATGGGCAGGGCTTGGTGTACAATGACAACCTGACCACCAACGCCAACGTGCGCTATCCCGACAACCGCGCCAACGAACTGTTCAGCCTGGCTACCGGGACGGCGGCCATCCGGCAGCAGAGCACCGCCAAAGGAGCCATTGAGGGATTGCCGGGGCTGGATATGGCCGATACCGAGGATTTTCAGGTGCTGGGCAACATGCGCCGCCTCAACCAAAACGAGTACACCGTCAATACCCAGCTGGGCTACATTTCGCTCAATTCTCCCATCCCGACGGACCAGGTGCTCTTCGTCGCGTTCAACTACACCGTCAACGGGCAGACCTATCAGGTGGGTGAATTTTCCGATGATGTGCCAGCCGACGGGTTGAACTCCAACGTCCTTTTTCTCAAGATGCTGAAGTCTTCGGTCTTGCGGGTCAATACGGGCAACAATCCGTATCCGGCCTGGGACCTGATGATGAAAAACATCTACAACATCGGCTATGGCATCCAGCAAGATGGCTTTTTCCTGGAGGTGCAGTACGAATCGGGGACCAGTGCCGGGGAAATCACCTTCCTGCCAACCGGGCCGGTGGCCAACCGGCCGCTGATCCAGGTGCTGGGCCTCGACCGCCTGACCAACAACACCGCCCCCGGCCCGGACAACTACTTCGACTATGTCGAGGGCATCACCATCAACTCTGACCGGGGCTTGGTGATCTTTCCGGTCCTGGAGCCGTTTGGTTCCCATTTGGCGGATCGGTTGGAGAATGATCCGGACGAGGTGGCCAAATATGTGTTCCAGCCTCTTTACGACGATACGCAGCAGGGCGCGGTGCAGCGCTTCCCGGAACTCAACCGCTTCCGCCTTGCGGGTTTCTATCAGTCGGCCGGAGGGGCCGAGATCCCGCTCAATACCTTCAACCTGGCTGAGGGAAGCGTGACCGTGACCGCCGGCGGGCGACAGCTGACCGAGGGCACCGACTTCACGGTGGACTACTTTGGGGGCAAGGTGACCATCATCAACCAGTCGGTTTTGGCCTCGGGACAAGACATCTCGGTTTCTTTCGAAAGCTCGGCCCTCTATCAGGTACAGACCAAGACCTTGCTTGGAGCCCGGGCGGAATACAGTCCTTCGCAGAGCCTGCGCCTGGGAGCCACCATCATGAACCTGCGCGAGCAGCCCTTCAACCTGAAGAATACCCTGGGCGAAGAGCCGCTCAACAACACCCTTTGGGGCCTGGATGCCAGCTTCCGGCAGGAGTCCGATGCCTTGACCAAGGT
>CAZIVQ010000335.1:0-5352 GCA_964542415.1 uncultured Bacteroidia bacterium
TATTTTGTGGCGGATACGATCCTGGGCCAGCTCACCTTCGATTTGAGTGGGAGCCTGCGGGTGGACTCGGTGCGATACGCAGGCGGGCCGGTGGCTACTACCCAGCTAGGGGACCTGCTGAAGCTGGACCTGCCTGCTTCGTTGAGTGAGGGGCAGCTCGACTCGCTGACGATTTACTACCAGGGCGCACCGCCGTCCACCGGCTTTGGTTCCTTTATCCAGGACCAACATGCGGGCAGCCCCATCATCTGGACCCTCTCGCAGCCCTATGGGGCCAAGGACTGGTGGCCTTGCAAGCAGACCCTCGACGACAAGATCGACTCGGTCGACCTGCTCATCACCGTGCCGGCGGGTAACCGCGCCGCCGCCAATGGCCGCCTGGTGGCTGAGACCCCTGTGGGCAACCAGCGACGATTCTCCTGGCAGCATCGCTACCCCATCCCGGCCTACCTCATTGCCATCGCCGTGACCAACTATACCGAATTCAACCTGCAGGTGCCCTTGCAGCAGGGGGATTTGCTGGTGCAGAACTTTCTTTATCCTGAGGACCTGGCTATCTATCAGGGCCAGATGCAGAAGGTGGTTCCTCTGCTCGAGCTCTTCGAGCAGCGCTTTGGCCCCTACCCTTATCCCCAAGAAAAGTACGGCCACGCCCAGTTTGGCTGGCAAGGCGGCATGGAGCACACCACCATCAGCTTTATGGGAGGCTTCAGCTTTGACCTGGTGGCCCATGAGCTGGCCCACCAGTGGTTTGGCAACCTGGTGACCTGCGGCTCTTGGTCGGACCTCTGGTTAAACGAAGGCTTTGCCACCTATCTCACGGGCCTGGGCTACGAAGGGCTCTTTGATGGCATCTACTGGCGCCCATGGCGGGAAATTTACCAAGCGCGCGCCCTCGACGCTCCCGAGGCCACGCTCTATATCTCAGATACCAGCTCGGTAGCCAGCCTCTTCGACCCGAGGGTGGTCTACGCCAAGGGGGCCTACGTCCTGCACATGCTGCGCTGGGTGGTGGGTGATTCGGCCTTTTACGCGGGGCTGAATGGCTACCTCTACGACCCGGCGCTCACCTTTGGCTATGCCCGCACCCCTGATTTGCAGCGACACCTGGAGCAGGCTGCGGGGATGGACCTGAGCGAATTTTTTGCCGATTGGGTCTACGGGGCGGGGTATCCCACCTATCAGGTCTTCTGGACGCCGCTGGGTGACAGCCTGCGCATCGGGCTGACGCAGACCGGGTCTGTGGGGCAGTCGCCATTTTTTGAAATGCCGGTGCCTATGCAGGTACACTTTGCCGATGGGAGCGACACCCTGCTGCGGCTGGACCACCGGCAGCAGGGGCAGTTTTTTATGGTGCCCGTCCGCGGGCCGATCGATTCGCTGGTCTTTGACCCTGAGCTGTGGCTGCTCACGGGCGAGGCCGAGGTGATCGCAACGACCAGCCGCGCGGGAGAGCAGGGGCCGGTGGCGGTGCGACTCTGGCCGCAGCCAGCCCAGGAGCGGGTGCGCTTCGAGTCGGCAGCCCGGGTCGAAGAAGCCAGCCTGTATGACCTGCAAGGGCGGCGCCTGCGGCATTGGCCCACCCTCACACAGCCGGAGCTGTCCCTCCGGGGGTTGCCGAATGGATTATACTGGCTACGACTGTGGACCAGCGCAGGTCCCTGGTCTGGTAAGTTGATGGTAGAATAAAAGCCGGACTTTGTTTACCTTAGCCTCAGCTAAGGGACCCTGGCAGGGCCGCCCAAAGTCCTGCCTGTGTTCACAGCATTTCTCTCGATGCAGGCAGGGGAGCGAAAATCAGCCCCCAGCCCCCTTGTCGCTTTATTCTTCCATTTAGTAAGCGCGCTGCGCCTATCTCGACTCTATTATGAGTGCTTTTGTCGAATCATTTGAGGAAATCCGCCCCTACCATGATGAGGAGGTGCAGGGAGTATTACAGCGGTTGATCAACAAGCCATCGTTTTCTTTGCTCATGCGCTACCTTTTCCCCGACCGGGCGACACATGAGACCTTGGAAGATTTGCGGCACATCCAGAGCACCCAAGCTTTTCAGGCCCAATACATTCGACGGGCTATCCGGCGCATCATCAGCGACAGCACCGAGGGCTTGAGCATCAGTGGCCTGGATCAGCTAGACAAATTGACCCCCTACTTTTTCATTTCGAATCACCGGGATATCATCCTCGATTCGGCTTTCTTAAATGTACTGTTGTTTGAGCATGGGTATGACACCACCCAAATCGCGATTGGGGACAACCTGATGGTCTCCCAGCTGGTCACGGACCTGATGAAGCTGAACAAGAGCTTCGTGGTGCATCGTAGCTTGGGGCGGCACGAGTTTCTGGCCTATTCTGAGCGTTTGTCGAGATACCTGCGTCATGTGCAGGCCGACCGGCAGGAGAGCGTCTGGATGGCCCAGCGCAACGGCCGGGCCAAGGATGGCAACGATCGCACCCAGGCGGCCCTACTCAAGATGCTCGATATCAGTGGGAAGAAGCTGAGTGAGCCAGAAAGTTTCCGCCCTTTCCGCATTCTGCCCATGGCCATCTCCTACGAATACGAGCCTTGTGACAACCTCAAAGCGGAAGAGCTGGTCCATCAGGCCCTGGGGTTGCCCTACACCAAAGACGACAAGTTGGGCATGATCCGGGGCATCCGCGACCCCAAAGGGCGGGTCCATATCGGGCTGGGTTCGCCCCTGGACGCAGAGCTCGACACCATTGAAGCCAGCAACCGCAATGATTGGATGCGACAGTTGGCCGGCCTGATCGACCGGCAGATTTGGGCCCAGTTCCACCTCTGGCCAACCCACTACCTGGCGGCCGACCTACTGGCCGACAGCAACCGTTTTGCCGGCCATTACTCCCCTGCTCAGTTATCTCAATTCATGCAGCACATGGAAAAGCGGCTGCTGGAGGTGAAAGGAGACCGGCGGCGCTTGCAGCAGCAGTTTCTGGAAATCTATGCCCAGCCCGTCTGGAACAAGCTGGGAGAGGAGAAAGTGGAGGAAAAAGAAAAATAAAGCTTCCTTAGGCTTAGAAGGTTGGTATTTTGCCGGTGATCTCCTATATTTGCAGTCCTTAAAAAAGCAACGCCGCGATGAAAAAAGATTTGCATCCCGAATACCGTGAGGTGATCTTCAAAGATATCTCCACCGATTTTGCCTTCAAAAGCCGCTCTACGGTGCAGACCAACGACACCGTTTCCTGGGAAGATGGGAATGAGTATCCCTTGGTAAAGCTAGAAATTTCCAGCGATTCACACCCTTTCTTCACGGGTAAGCAGAAGCTGGTTGACACTGCCGGTCGCGTAGACAAATTCTACAACCGCTATGGCAGCAAGTACAAGCGCAAGGACGAAGAAGAATAAGTCTGTGGACTTGCCTCACAAAAAGAAAAGAAAGCAGTTCCTTTGGACTGCTTTTTTTTATGGGGCATCTTTAGGCGCGCATTTGTTCCACCTTCTGCTGGCTTATGGCTTACCTGTTATTCGATGATGCGGCGTATTTTGATTTGCGCCCGTTTACCTTTACCCGCCCCGCCTACGAGCTGCGCAGCGGGATCCTTACTTGCCGGGAGCGCTGGGCAAATTTTCTGGGGGAGCGGCCCTACACCCTGGCCTATGGGTATTTGGGCGAAAAATACACCCACCTTCCCCCGGCAGGCCAAGCGGTCCTGGCTCTCAACGGGCGCTTTGTACCGGACTCAAATTGGCAGGCCCTCCTCACAGAGGCAGACCCCGGTTGTTATTACCAGAATGAAGCCGGGGAACTGCTGCTCGCTACCCTGGACCCGGCGAAGCTTGACCCGGCTGCTGCGGGCCTGCTTACCGTCGAGCAATGTGAAGCCCTGGGCCTGCGGGCCCAGACCGTGGGCTTCGCTACCCTGGCCTTGGCCCAGCTACCGGACCTCTTCCGACTCAACGCTCAGCTGATTCAGCGCGACTTGCCCCTGGTGGCTTCGGGCCCTTCACAAAAACTGGCCGACCCCCATACCCGCGTGTATGGGGCCGATAACCTCTACCTGGCTCCGGGGGTGCGCGTAAAAGCCGCCATCCTCAATGCCGAAGACGGCCCCATCTACCTCGGCCCCGGCGTCAACGTGCAGGAAGGGGCCATCATCCACAGCACCCACGCCCTGCTCGACCACGCTACGGTCAACATGGGGGCCAAGCTGCGGGGAGACACCACCGTCGGGCCCTGGTCCAAGGTCGGTGGCGAAGTGGCCAATTCGGTCATCATGGGCTACAGCAACAAGGGCCACGAGGGCTACCTCGGCAATTCGGTCCTCGGCTACTGGTGCAACCTTGGGGCTGATACTAACACCTCCAACCTCAAAAATACCTATGCCAACATCCGCATTTGGCATGAGCCCAGCCAGCGCTTCCGCGATACCGGCCTGCAATTCTGCGGCCTGCTCATGGGCGACCACAGCAAAGCCGGCATCAACACCATGTTCAACACCGGCACCGTGGTGGGCGTCTCCGCCAATGTCTTTGGCGCGGGCTACCCGCGGACCTTCATCCCCTCCTTTGCCTGGGGTGGGGCGGGCGGCCTGCGTACCTACCGCCTCAAAGAAGCCTTTGAGGTGGCAGAGCGGGTCATGTCCCGCCGGGGCATTGCCTTCGACGCGACCGAACAGGCGCTGCTGCAGGCGGTCTTCGATGAGACCGCCGCTTCCCGCCATGGACAATGAACAGTGGACAATGAACAGGGAGCGCGTAGCGCAACTATTCTCTGAAAACCGCTCTCTGAAAACTGTACACTGAAAACATGCTATTTCACGAAACCCAACGCTATCGTAACCCTGTGGTCTGGCTGGTCCTCTTGGCCCTGGCTACCTTTCTGCTTTATGGGACCTTTCAGCAGGTCGTGCTGGAACAGCCTTTTGGGGAGAATCCCGCCCCGGACGGGGGTTTGATCAGCCTGGCGTTGTTGGGATTGGTTCTGATAGCCATCTTTGCCGTGATGCGCATGGATACCCAGGTAAACCAGGAGGGGATCTTCATGCGGGTATTTCCCTGGCAGTTTCAATACCGGAAAATCGAGTGGGGGCGATTCCAGTCTGCCGAGATCAAGCGCTTGCCGTTGTTTTCGCTGCAAGCCGGCGTGATCGGTAAGACCTACCGCATCCAGGGGCGGCGGGCCGTGGTGGTGACCCTGAATGACGGGGCGCAGTTCCAGCTCGGCACCCAGCGCCCCAACGAGCTGCTGAGCGCCATCCGGGCCGGGAAGTATCCGCAGCAGGAGCGGTGAACAGTGGACAGTGGACAGTGGACAGAGAACAGTGGACAATGAACAGTGGACAGTGGACAGAGAACAGTGGACAGAGAACAGTGGACAGAGAACAGTGG
>CAZIVQ010000336.1:0-5348 GCA_964542415.1 uncultured Bacteroidia bacterium
AGATCGTTTCACGTGACTGGAGTTCAGACGTGTGCTCTTCCGATCTAGACGAAGCGTTCGCAGCCGAAGCCGGCGTCGAGGAAAACCTGCTGCATGGCAATAGCGACCTGAAAAGCGGTCTCATCGCCCCGGCAGAGGGCAAAAACGGCCGGTCCGGCCCCAGAGATGCTACAGCCAAGGGCCCCGGTTCTCAGGGCCGCTTGTTTTACCTCAAAAAAATGAGGAATGAGCCCAGCCCGGTACGGCTCCGCGATCACATCTTGCAAAGAACGCCCGATTAGGTCGTAGTCAGCCTGCATCAGCCCCGCTACCATGCCGCCGAGGTTGCCCCACTGGGTAATGGCATCTGCCATAGGAATCTCTTTGCTCAGGATGTTGCGCGCATTGACCGTGAGGATCGAAAGCCCAGGCAGGACCACTGCACAGTACAACTCCTCAGGCACAGGAATGTTGATGGTGTCGAGGTCTTTGTTGCTTCGGACCAGCACCATGCCGCCGAGCAGGCAAGGGCCTACATTGTCGGCGTGAATGGCCCCGCCGGAGGCCAAAGCTTCCCCCTCAAGGGCAAAAGGCAGCAGTTCCTGCTTGCTCAGGGGGCGTCCCATCAGCTCGTTGATGGCCATGGCACCCGCCACTGCGCTGCAAGCGCTCGATCCCAGGCCGCTGCCGATGGGGATGCCCTTGTGGATTTCCATTTCTATGCCCTGCACCACCCCCAGGTGAGCCATGAGCGACAGGGCCGCGACCCCGGCGGTGTTTTTTTCTGGCTCCTTGGGCAATTTACCCTCATCGCCGGTGATCACGCTGATGGTGAGGCCGGGCTTAGAACAAAAGCGGGCAATGATATCGTCGCCAGGTCGGAGCAGGGCAAAGCCCAGGGTGTCATAGCCGCAGGCCACATTAGCTACCGAAGCCGGGGCAAAGACGTGGATTTCGTTTTTCATGAAAAATGGAAGCAGGTGTGCGAGGGAGCCAACAAAAAGCCCCCACTGCAAGAGCGGTCAGAGCTGCTGCGGTGGGGGGCAAATATAAGCCAGATATGGCAAAAATCGAATGCGCAGAGGTAGAAAGGCCAGGCCTACCGGGTTCTTTCGATGCGCAGCCACTGTTCATGCCCGGCCGCTTCTACCCGCAACAGGTACATACCAGTGGGCAACCCCATAGCGGGTAGCTCCAGGCGGTGGCTCAAGGCGCGAGGGGCATCGCCTTGTTTGAGCGTCCTACCGCTCAGGTCCGTCAAGGTCCAGCGTAGGGGACTGCTCTGTAGCAGGTCCAGATCCAGTTTCAGCGTACCGCTGCCTGGGTTGGGGTAGGCCTTGAGGTCCCAGCCGACCGGAGCTTCGGTATCGGTGAAAATGGTCACCACGATCTCTTCGCAAACCCTCCGCACACATACACCTTCGGTTACGGTCAGGCAGACATTGAAGGTGCCAATGGATTGAAAGGCATGGCTGGGGTTTTGCTGGTTGGTTACCGGTGAACCATCGCCAAAATCCCAGCGCCAGCTGCTGACCACTCCCTGGGTAGCATCGGTGAAGTCGACTGTTTCGAACAGCTCTGCCGAGTCGGGCAGGGTGATGCCCGGATTCATGGGCAATTGGGTGTCGATGACCACCGTGTCTGAGGCTTGACAGCCTTGGTCGTCGGTGGCATTGACGATGTAAGTGCCCCCGGAGTTTATTTGCAAGCTGTTTCCCGTATCGTTGGTGTTCCAGACATAGCTGGTCCCAGAATTTCCCGCAAAGAGGGTCGTGGTATCGCCTTCACAGAGGAAGAGGTCAGGGCCCAGGTCGACCGTCAGCGGGGTACGCACCACCATGATGGTATCCCGGTCGATACAGCCGTCTTGGCTGGTGACCCGTACCCGGTACGTGCCTCCGGTTAACGCATTGGTAGTCTGGGTGGTATCGCCCGTGGACCAGAGGTAGCGGGAACCAGGGTTGCCAGCATCCAGTACCAGGTTGGTCCCGTCGCAGATAATGGCATCGGGGCCCAGGTCGACCACCGGCACCACGCCTGGGGTGATGGTCACGGTGTCGCTTTTGCTACAGCCAAAAATATTGGTCACCTCCACCCAATAGGTGCCAGGGATGGCCGTGGTAATCACTTGGTTGGTGGTGTTGTTGTTCCAAATATAGCTGGAGCCGGGGTTCCCTGCATTCAGGGTAAAGGTGTTGCACTCCGCCCGGTCGGGTCCCAAACTGACCACCGGCGAAAGTTTTACGTCGAGACTCATGGTGTCCGAAGCCAGGCAGCCGGCCCCGGTAGTGACTTGCACCCAATACGTATCGGGAGCAGAAACCACGATGGTTTGGGTACTGGTACTGCCAAAACTCCAATCGTAGGTGGTGCCTGGGTTGGCGGCCCCGGCGTCGAGGCTGAGGGTCCCCCCTACGCAGATGGTGGTGTCTGGTCCGAGGTCCACATCGGGGACCACGTCCACGGCAATGTTGATTGAGTCACGCTCTACACAGCCAATCCCATCCGAAACCATCACCCTATAGGTACCCGAAGCGAAGACCTCTATGGTCTGGGAGGTTGACCCGCTAGGTTGCCAGAGGTGATTGGCGTTCGGGTTGCCGGCGTTGAGGGTGAGGGTGTCTCCCGGGCAAATGAGCTGGTCCGGCCCCAAGTTGACAAAGGTGGGGGACACGCTCACCTGGATGCTGTCCCGGGCCACAAAGCCGAGGCTGTCCACTGCTTCTACAAAGTAAAGTCCCGTGATGAAGGCGGGGCGCTGGCACTGCTGACTGGCAGCCCCGTTGTTCCAGCGATAGGAGACACCGCCAGGCAAGCAGGCATTGAGGATCACGGTATCGGCGAAGCAAAGGGTGGTATCGTTGCCCAGGTCGACGGTGGGGGTTTCTGCAATGGCAAAATCATCGTATGCGATGCCATCGAAGCTGTTGGCAATGTCGGTGGAATAGCAGAGGCGGAAACGCACATCTGACTCTCCCGCCAAGAAGCTGAGGCTGGACTGGGCCGAGACCCAGCCGACGCTGCCCTGCCCCTGGGATTGGCGGCCGCTCCAGCCCATGGTTTGGGAACAAGGCGCAGAGTTGATGGAGTTGTCGCTGTACCAATTAAACGGGTCGAAGGCCTGGCCTACGCGGGTCCAGCTGTTGCCCCCATCGGTAGAGTACATCAGTGCCCCCCCATCCTTGCTGAATTCGCATTCCCACCAGACCTTCAGCGAGACCGAGGGATTGGTGAGGTTAGAAAAATCGAAGCAGGGGCTTTCGATGTGGGCATCGAAGTTGTTGGGCGCATTGCTCGTAAGCAGCCCTGACACCCAGGCGTTTGGGGCCGAGTGGGCGCTGTCGACTATCGCTTTACCAGGGGTACCCAGGTTAAATCCATCTTGTCCCGGAAGGCTGGAGACCCACCCACCCGGGCCATTGTCAAAATTTTCGAAGTAAGGGAAGGTACTGATACATTGAGCCGGGAGGGAGCCAAAGAGGCCCACCCATCCGCCCAAAAGGAGGCTGATACTTACCCTCCAAAAATTCAAAGTAGACTTTTTCATGTCGGAAATGCAGCTTTAAGCCAGGTATTGAACATTTGCCCTGGGGAGCGGTAAAAGTACAAAATATTTTTCCCCGGCAAATTGACCCTTTGCCTGGGCCAATGGGAGAGTGCTCCTCAAGAGAAATCCTTACCACTAGGTTTCCTTTTCCCGCTTTCTCCCTCATCATCTGGAAGGGGACTTCTTCCCAAAACAAAAAAAATCCCCTCTTTTTTTAAGAGGGGAAAAAGCGCTACCGGCCGCGGGTTCATTTTGGAAGGGGTTTTCCATAATCGGGAATCTCAAAGCTAAAGCTCAGCCTGGCGTGACGCGCTACCCCCGGCGACACCGGTTCAGCCCGCAGGCGGGCGGCATAGGCTTCACTGGCCATACGCAACAGGGGATGAAAGCTGTCCACGACTTGATGCGATTGGTACCTGCCCTCCGTGGTAAAATGGACGATCAGATCGACCTTGCCCTGAATCCCGGCATCATAGGCCATTTGGGGATACCCCAATTCTGTCCGTACCGTTTTGAAATTCAGCACTTTAGAGCCTTTTTCAACCGAAAGAACGGGATAGCTCGCCGGTTTGATGGCGGGAGGTAAGTCAGTAACCGTTTCCGTGTTCTCAAGGGGCCATTCGCGCCAGGCGAGAACCAGGGTGAGCAAGGTGAGGCTGATCCAAAAGGTGCGAGCTTGGGAGGGCATAAACTTGGAGATTACAAAAGTTAGGATTTTTGAAATATATAGATATTGGGAACAAACAGCATGCCACAGCCGGGACGGGGATTTCTGGTTTTGATACGAAAAGGGAATATTTCTTACAAAAAGCCCTGTGCGACCGAGGTGGCTGCACAGGGCTTTCAAAAGGAAATAGTTCCTGTTTAGGGGGCCACTACAGCTGGAAGTCAAAGGGAATGTTAACCCAAAACCGAAGCGCACGTCCGTCTCGCACCGCCGGGCTAAACCGCAACTCCCGCAGATAACGTTCGGTGTGACTGCGCAGCACGGGATGAGGCTGGTTGATGATGCGATGGCGCAGGTAATTACCCTGCTCGTCCACCAACACCCGAGCGAGCACCCGTCCTTCAAGACCTGCCTCTTTGGCCAGCGGCGGATATCCCATCAGATCCCTGACCTGATCGAGGTTTACTGCCTTGGGCTCCTCATGGACAAAGATAAAATCGTCGATGGCTGGAGTCCGTTGCGCTTGCTGGTGGCGGCTGTACATCGACCTACAGGGAGTATGCGGCCGGGTGGCCCTCTCTTGCTTCAGCTCAATCTGCTTTACCTGACAGTGAGACCGGCTGCGGTCGCGATGTTCTTCTATCCACTTCAGCGTAGCAAAGGTGAGCGCGAAAAGGGTAAGGATGACCCAGAAGTTTTTTCTCTGATCAGACATGGTGGGAATTTTGGCGGTTACATTCTGAAATGTACGAATAATCGGGAAATTCTGTTGGGAGTAAAAGCAAAAAAGATGGCAGTACTTACAAGCTAGGGCTCTGAGGGCCTGGGTTCCTCTTTTTTCCGCAAAGTTGACCAGCATTTTTGGCCGTTTCCTCTCTTCGGAAAGCCACAGGCCTCCCTTTCGTCCAGACAGCGCCCCCACCGGGAGCTGCCTGGTGCTTGCAGAGCTAAATTCTAACCCATTTAACCTTGCTCCTTCGGCCTGGCTCAGGACAAGCCTTTTCCCGCGGTTATCCCGGTTTACCGGGACATCTTCGAACTGCGTCAAAAAGCCTTCATTTAGCCCCCCGGCTTGCCGGGGGATCTTCGACCCGCTAAATTCAGCCTTTTTTCCCCTCCAGAGGCGGGTCCCAGACTTGTCCCACTACAACATGT
>CAZIVQ010000337.1:0-5345 GCA_964542415.1 uncultured Bacteroidia bacterium
GATCGGGCATGGGGAGTCTGATCCGCTGCCAAATAGAGGAGAAGCGGTAGGTCTCGCGCCAGATCCATTCGTGCCCTTTGATCAAGGCCTCGGCCGTCATTCTCTTGGGGGTGTAGACCACGTGCTGCCCGTCGTAGAGGCTCCAGTCCCGGGTGAGGATCCGATCTTCGCGGTCCAACTGCTCATATAACGGCGTCCCCGGAAACGGGGTCAAAATGGAAAAACGGGGCAGGTCGATTTTATGACGCTGCACAAACTCTAGCACCTGCGCGAAAACATCGGGCTCTTCATTATCCAGCCCAAACACGAAGGTGCCCATGATGGAGATGCCTTTCTGGTGCAGGCGGTAGATGAGTTCCTCGTATTTTAGGGGTCGGTTAAACTGCTTTTTGATGGTGCTCAAGCCCTCCGGGAGGATGCTTTCAAAGCCGATCAGCAAGCCCGAACATCCACTTTTTTCGGCCAGGTCCATGAGTTCCTCATCCTCCAGCAGGATGGTAGTCGCCAGGCCAAACCATCTAATCTTCAGCGGGATCAGGGCCGCAAAGAGCTCTTTGGCGTAGGGCCGGTCGGCGATGATGTTCAGGTCGTAAAACATGATGCGTTTGGCGCCCAGGCGTCTGATGTCGTCCACGACATGGGCTACCGGTTTTTTAAACGGACGCCGTCCCCAGGCACTGGGCACCACGCAAAAATCACATTTATGGACACAGCCCCTCGTGGCTTCAAAGGTGTTGATGGTGAGGTATTTGCGCCTGTTGAGCAACTCCCTGCGCGGAAACGGTAGATGGGCTGGCTTGTCCAGGGTAAAGCCAGGGGCCATGTCGTAGCGCGGCTTCATCTGGTCGGCCACAAAATCTCGAAGCAATTGAGGCCAGGTTTCTTCGGCGTATCCCGTCACAATGGCGTCGCCGTGCGCCTGCGCCTCCTCCGGGACCAGGGTGATATGGGGACCACCCAATACGACCGTGATGCCCTGCTGACGGTACTGGGCCGCTAATTCGTAGGCCCGGGGTGCACTCCCGGTGATGACCGTGATCCCGATCAGGTCGGCGTCCAGGCGATCGGGCATTTTTTCGATCCCTTCGTCCATAATCTTGACGGTGGCCGGTATATCCTCGGGAATCAGGGCCGCCAGCGTGGTGAGGGTCAGGGGAGCAGCCCGGAGCTTCTTCTGAAAAATACCATAGGGGTGCCGATAGAGGGGACCCTTCGGGGACAGGAGAACAATCTTGAGGGAGGAATGGCTAGTGTTCATGTGCACGGGCTTGAGGTTGGCCTACATACATGCCCTGTTTTTTGAAGGCTTCCTTGCGGAAAAGGGAACGGCAGGTGAGGTATATGCCCTGCCGAAACAGAGACCGCAGGTTGGTTTTGAAATCGAAGCCCCTGATCACCGGCACGCCCCGTTGGCGGTAGGCCGTGGAAATTTCGTAGGATCGCTTGGCCGTGTAGGTCTCCACCGGTATCGCCACCCGGTCTTTCTGGATAGGAAAATCTAAAGGTTGCAGCCGTTTGTCCATGAAATGGGTTTCGATATTCTCTGGAGTGAGGCCATACAAAATTGAGAAGGCCAGCGGTTGCATGGCATCGGTAGACCGCATGTCTCAGAGATTGGAGCGTATGAAGGGAAGGTGCGTGATCAGAAGCGTGTTGAACGAAGATCATGCAATTTGTCGGCAAACTGAATGATTTATGTCATGGCCCCCGAGTACACTCTTTGGGGGCTTATCGGCGGTGGGAAGGCCGGTTAGGGGCCAGACTGGCCAGGGAATAGCCGTAACCAAGCTTTTTGGGGAAGGTGTGTATCGGCGCACAGGCAAGGGCACGGTTACTGCCCCTGCGTGGGACGGCTGGTACCGACCTACCCTACAGGCAGGAGAGGCTGGGCCACAACAGCAGCGAGATTTCCGTGATTGATTTCCACATCGTTCGCGCACACTTTTGCACTCCGCTGGACTTTTTGGCTATTTAGTAGCGAGCTGAACATCAGCCAGGCGTCATTCGCGTTCTTCCTCCGCCCCCCTTCTGGTAGTTGCAGGGTATTTTTGAACAGGAGTGAGGAAAAATCAAGGTAATGGGGAAGATACGCGATACAGCTGTTCGTAAGATGTGGGCCGCCAGCAAAACCCACAACCCCTATGAAATACGCATACACCATTCTCTACGTAAAAAGCGTGGTTGAAACCATCGAGTTCTATGAGAGAGCTTTCGGTTTTGCTCGGAAATTCCTGACCGCTGAAAACGACTACGGTGAATTGATTTCGGGAGAGACGACCATTGCGTTTGCTTCAGTGGAGTTGGGAAGGTCAAATCTGAAACATGGATTTGAAAAAATATCGACTGACAAGAAGCCATTCGGAGTAGAGCTGGCCTTTACCACTGAAAGCATCGAGCAGGATTTTCAAAAGGCAATCGATTCGGGTGCAACTGAATTTGCCCCCTTGACTGAAAAACCCTGGGGACAGTAAGTCGGATACGTACGAGATAACAATGGCTTCCTAATCGAAATCTGTACGCCAATCAAACCTGGTTGAAACAAGGGAGATACGAATGGAACAAAACGAACCAGTGGCCAGGAACACCCATGCTAAATGTCATACGGAACACTCCCTGAAGCTGGACGCCAGGTTTCCTCAAGCAAACCAATCATCCCATGAAAATCGAGAATTGGACCGAAACGCAGTTGGAGAGACTCGCCTCTCAACCCAAGCACTCCACCACTCAAGAAAAAAAGAAGATCGGATACGACTACATCAAAAGTGCGCTGCACGTGTTGCCTCAGAAAATCGAGGATGACGAGGACCTACGTGCCTGCCAAACGAACCTCGAATCCCTCATCGATGCTATCCCCCCAAAAGAGGACGGAGGAAAGATTAGCTACGGTACATATCCCTCCTCTTTATCTAGGTTCAAACAGGAAATCAAGCGGAAGCACCATCTGGTAAGCAAGGGCACGTACCTCAGTCAAGGGATATTAGGGGATGCCCATCGGATTCTTACTAGGCTTGTTGACAGACAACATCGCTTTTGGGATTGCTGTTCGGGTTGGGGACGGGCTTGGCCATTGGTTCTGTGTTAGAAAGGAAAGCGGAAACGGAGAATCGAATGCTGCCTTAGTACCAGGGTCAAATCATGCCGATGCGTCAGTCGCCAGGCCAAGCGATTGACTGCGCATAACATCGTGGGAATAACTGATTCGAATGAAGAACATCGGCGTCATCCTATGCATGCTATTGCCAGTATGGGTATTTGGGCAAAAAGATCGTAGCGCTCAAAAAGTAAATCCAATCAAGGATGACGCATATTTACATCCGATTGACTGCATAACCCCATATACCTTGCAAAAAGGGGAATGGATCTATGCCCAGTCCATTCAGACCCTGCCTTTCCCGAGTTGGGCATTCGCTGGCATCACCGATCAGCTCACCGCTCAGGTTGATTTGTTGCCGTGGTTATTTGGTGCCTTCTCAGAGCTAAGGAGGCCCATTCCAAGCCTTAACCTTAGGTATCGGTTCAACGAACAGAAAGGAGCCGTCCCCACCATTGGCGTTGAGGCCATGTTTGTCCATTTTTGGGATACGCTGCAGCGGTTTGACACACCTACGCTCACGGTATGGGAAAACGGCTCGTATTTCCACCTCAAGCCCTCCATAGGATATCAATTCACGCATGACCTTTTTCTGAATGCATCAGTCGGTATCGATTATATTGGGGAGCTCATCCTACAGAATAACGACCCCTCGAACGTCAAGGTCAAGACTTTCACCAATAGTTGGAATCCTAATTTTTCAATAGGGGTGGATTACCGGCCGTCCCCTTGGATCAGCTACCATGTGGGCTACACCTATGGATCAACCTTAACTTTTTTGGAGAACGTGCCCCGCAAACATCAGCTAACCTATGGCTTCAGAATGGCCCCGTTCTATCAACATAGATGGGGCATTCTGAGGAACATGAGAATCGAGCTTTTGGCCATCAATGGATTTTTCCCTGACGTCCAAGCCCGGCAAATATTCCCGATTCCTGTTTTCCCCTATTTTTACTGGCAGTGGAAGCCGAATAAGAATAAGTAGCCCCAAGCGCTGAGCCTCACGGTCATCCCGGCTGGACGCCGTTGCGCTGCTACGGTCATCAGAACCCCTCATCGAAACCGATCCATGAATTACCTGATCCTATGGAAGGACGTTCGCCTTTTTGTGGGAAGCAACAGTCGGCCTGTGGCCGAGCATAAGCACCCGGTCATTCAGCTCGTCGTCGCGGTGGAGGGCACCTTTCGGATCAGAGCCCAGGAAACGGATGAGTGGATTTACAAGCGGGGCCTCTTGATTAAACCGAACCATCCCCATCAATGTGATGCCACTGACGTCCCGATCCTCAGCCTGGACATCGAAGCAGACTCAGCCTTAGGAGCGAGGATCCTCTCCCAGGTTTTCGAGAAGAGCCCGGTGTTGGATTATCCCTCGGAGACATTCAACCAGATCGATTTTCAAATATTCCATCGCCTTTTGCTGGCCCAGGAATGGCATGAACTGTACGCGTACGTGAAAGGAATTTTTAGATTGGCGGACGTGCCCCAGAGCAACCCGCGAGATGAGCGCATTGATCAGGTCCTCGCCCACATTCATGAGAACATCCACCACACCCTGACCACCGAGCAATTGATGGACGTAGCGTGCTTGAGTGAGAGCAGGTTGCTGCATCTGTTCAAAGCACGAATGGGATTGCCCATCCGGAACTACATCTTGTGGTATCGCTTAAAGGTGGCCTTCGAACGAGCCATGCAGGGGGCATCTTTGACGGAAGCGGCACACATAGCTGGCTTCTCTGATCAGTCCCACTTTACCCGAAGCTGTATCAGCATGGTCGGGGTGCCTCCTTCCAGCCTCCTCAAGAATAGCAGATTCATTCAAGTTTCCTTTTTGCCCTAGCGGCACCTTTGGGTCGAACCAAAAGGAAATAGAAATGACGTACAAACACGTGGTCTTAACCCAAAGGGGAGGTCCCGAAGTATTGCAAGTGCAGGAAAAAGACCTACGCTCCCCTCAATCCAAAGAATTACAGATCAAGGTGATCGCCTGCGGGGTGGGGAGAACAGATGTGGCCATGAGGTATGGCTACTATCCATTTGCGCCTAACATTCCCTTTGTTCCGGGCTATGAAATCGTGGGCGAAGTAACCGCCGCTGGATCAGCCGTAACCAGGTTTGGCCTGGGCGATACCGTGGCTGCCCTGACAGTTTACGGCGGGTATTCTGAATATATCTACCTGGAAGAAGAACACCTGGTCGGGGTACCCAAAGGCGTTCGCGCTGATGAAGCGGCGGCCCTGATCCTGAACTATGG
>CAZIVQ010000338.1:0-5344 GCA_964542415.1 uncultured Bacteroidia bacterium
CCAGCGCTCCAGCTCCTTCTCCTCCATGCCCTTGCGGCGGGCGAGGTCCTTGATCTGGTCGCGGTTAAGCTTACCGATGCCGAAGTAACGGCTTTCCTGGTGACCGATGTAAAAGCCGCTCACGCTGGAAGCGGGATACATGGCCAGGGAGTCGGTGAGGGTAATGCCGGTTTGCTTTTCCACGTCTAGCAGCTCCCAGAGGGTAAGCTTTTCGGTGTGGTCTGGGTTAGCAGGGTAGCCAGGGGCGGGACGGATGCCGTCGTATTTTTCGCGAATAAGCTCCTCATTGGCGTAGTCCTCATTGGCGGCGTAGCCCCAAAACTCGCGGCGCACCCGCGCATGCAAGCACTCAGCAAAGGCTTCAGCCAAGCGGTCGGCCAAGGCCTTAAGCAAAATGTTGCGGTAGTCGTCATGCTCGGCTTCGAATTCGGCCAGCTTTTCTTCGATGCCGATGCCGGTGGTCACGGCAAAAGCCCCCACATGGTCAGGCAAGCCGCCCTCCTTAGGCGCGACGAAGTCGGCCAGGCTAAGGTAGGGCACCCCTTCTTTCTTCTCGGCCTGTTGGCGGGGATTATAACAGCGGGCCAAGACCTGCTCGCGGCTCTCGTCGGTGTAGAGTTCAATGTCGTCGTCCTCCACCGTGTTGGCGGGGAAAAGCCCAAAAACAGCCTTGGCGGTAAGCCACTTCTCGGCGATCAGCTGATCGAGCATCTCGTTGGCGTCGTCAAAAAGCTTGCGGGCTTCCGGCCCCTTCTCTTTGTCCTCCAAGATGTTAGGATATTTTCCCTTCATCTCCCAGGTGTAGAAAAAAGGCGTCCAGTCGATGTAATCTCGCAGCTCGGCCAGGTCATAATCTTCGAAGGTGTGGACTCCGGGCTGCTTGGGCGCGGGCTGCACCCCCAGGTTCTCCCAGTCTACCTGGAATTTCTGCTCCCGGGCCTGCTTCAGGCTGGCGTAGCGCTTGCTCCGCTGTCGGCTCAAGTGGCCTTCGCGCAATTTGTCGTACTCGGCCTTAAAGGTTTGGGTATAATCAATCCGGTCCTGAGGGTCCTCTGCGATGAGCTTTTGAGCTACCGGCACGGCCTTGGAAGCGTCCAGCACGTGGATTACCGCCTGTTCGTAATTGGGGTCAATCTTCACCGCCGTATGGATGCGTGAAGTGGTCGCCCCGCCGATGAGCAAGGGCAATTTCATGCCGCGCTCCTGCATGGCCTGGGCCACAAACACCATTTCGTCCAGCGAAGGAGTGATTAGCCCACTCAGGCCGATGACATCCACCTGATGCTTTTCGGCCTCATCCAGAATTTTGTCCAAAGGCACCATCACCCCCAGGTCGATCACTTCAAAACCATTACAGGCCAGCACGATGCCCACAATGTTTTTGCCGATGTCGTGGACATCGCCTTTGACCGTGGCGAGCAGCACCTTGCCCGCAGCTTGGCCGGTACCGGCTTCTTTTTCGGCTTCGAGGTAAGGGGTGAGGAAAGCCACCGCTTTTTTCATTACCCGGGCACTCTTTACCACCTGGGGAAGGAACATTTTCCCCTCCCCAAACAGGTCCCCCACAATGTTCATCCCGTCCATCAGCGGGCCTTCAATCACGTGTAGCGGCCGGCCGATCTTCTGCCGGGCCTCCTCGGTATCTTCTTCGATGAAGTCGACGATGCCGTTGATCAGCGAATGGCTCAGGCGCTTCTCTACGGTGTCTTCGCGCCAGGAGAGGTCCACGGTGCGGGTCTTGCCCTTGGATTTGACCGTGTCGGCAAACTCCAGTAAGCGCTCGGTGCTGTCATCCCGGCGGTTGAGCACCACGTCTTCCACCCGTTCGCGTAGCTCCGGTTCCACTTCGGCGTAGACCTGCAGCATGCCTGCATTGACGATGCCCATGTCCATGCCCGCCTGAATGGCGTGGTAAAGGAACACGGCGTGGATGGCTTCGCGCACGGCGTTGTTGCCACGGAAAGAGAATGAGACGTTGCTCACCCCGCCAGAAACCATCGCCCCCGGGAGGTTTTCTTTGATCCAGCGGGTGGCGTTGATAAAGTCCACCGCATAGTTGTTGTGCGCTTCGATGCCGGTGGCAATGGCGAAGATGTTGGGGTCGAAGATGATGTCGTAGGGCGAGAAGCCTACCTTCCGGGTGAGGATGTCGTAGGCTTTGGCGCAAATTTCGGTCTTGCGCTCATAGGTATCGGCCTGGCCTTTTTCGTCAAACGCCATGACCACTACCGCCGCGCCGTACTGCTTGACTTTGCGGGCCTGCTCGATGAAGGCTTCTTCGCCTTCTTTCATCGAAATAGAATTGACAATGCCTTTGCCTTGAATGCACTTGAGGCCCGCCTCGATCACTTCCCACTTGGAGGAGTCGATCATGATGGGAACCCGGGAAATGTCGGGTTCGGCAGCGAGGAGGTTGAGGAATTTGACCATGGCCTCCTTCGAGTCCAGCATGCCCTCGTCCATGTTGATGTCGATGACCTGGGCTCCGCCTTCGACCTGTTGCCGGGCCACGGAAAGGGCCGTGTCGTAGTCACCTTCTTTGATCAGGCGGGCAAAGCGCTTGGAGCCGGTGACGTTGGTGCGCTCCCCGACGTTGACGAAGTTGGTTTCGGGGTTGATGAAGAGGGGCTCGAGGCCGCTGAACATGGGCCGGTTCATCGGCTCGGGAATGGTGCGGGACGCGTGCTGGGCCGTGATTTCGGCGATGGCCCGGATGTGGTCCGGGGTAGAGCCGCAACAACCACCAAGGATGTTGACGATGCCGTCTTTGAGAAAAGGCTCAAGTAACTCGGCCATCTGCGCGGCTGTCTGGTCATACTCGCCAAACTCGTTGGGCAGGCCGGCATTGGGATAGGCACTGACCGGGATGGGGGCGAGACGAGAAAGGTCTTTGATGTATTGGCGCAGCTGCTTGGCCCCCAGGGCACAGTTGAGCCCGATGCTGACCAGGTCGGCATGGGAAACCGAGGCCCAGAAAGCTTCTACGGTCTGCCCGGAAAGGGTACGGCCGCTGGCGTCGGTGATGGTGCCGGAGACCATGATGGGGAGGTCTTCGATGCCCCGCTCGACCTTGATTCTGTCGAGGGCAAAGAGAGCGGCTTTGGCGTTGAGGGTGTCGAAAACGGTCTCAATGAGGAACAGGTCGGCTCCGCCGTCGAGCAGGCCCCGGGCTTGCTCATGGTAGGCGTCGACGAGCTGGTCGAAAGTGAGGGCACGGTAGCCGGGGTCGTTGACATCGGGCGAGATGGACAAGGTCCGGTTGGTGGGGCCCATGGCTCCGGCGACGAAGCGGGGCTTATCGGGGTCATCCTGTGACACCTCGATGGCTGCCGCCTTGGCCAGGCGGGCCGCCTCGTAGTTGAGGTCATAGATGATCTCTTCCAGGGCATAGTCGGCTTGGGCGACCCAGGTGCCGCTGAAGGTATTGGTCTCAATGATGTCGGCCCCAGCCCTGAGGTATTCGAGATGAATATCCTTGATAATGTCGGGCCGGGTCAGGGCCAGGATATCGTTGTTGCCTTGAAGGGGTTTGGTATGATCGGCGAAGCGCTCGCCACGAAAATCTTCTTCCGTAAGCTTATGTCGCTGGATCATCGTCCCCATGGCCCCGTCGAGGACCATGATACGGGTCTTGAGCAGATCACGAAGGCGTTGGCGTACATCAGGCTGAATGGCAGAAGTGGACATAGAATAGAATCAAGTTCAAAAGTGCGAGATAATGCAGGAAAGCAACCGTTTTCCTTCAGGAAGGTTTAGACGGCTGAATGGTACTGCTTTCCTGCAAAGATCACAAAAATGCAGCTAAGAAGCGAATCATGCCTCAAGGACCGGAGAGCGGAAGAAAGAAGGCTACAAAAAAGTATTACAATCAATACGACAACTATTATATATTAAATTCGTAGTAAAGCTATTATAAAGCCTTGCACCTTTCCGTTCCGGCCCATCGCCAGCGGCCGGATTGGTTTTTTCTGCCTCTTCATCCCAAACCAATCACCATGTCGACCCGCACGATTCGCCGCATCGAAAAAGAAACCTTGCGCAACTTGGCATTTACCAAGCACGAAGTCTTGCCCCACGCGGCCGACCGCGCCGAGCGGCTGCAGCAACTACAGACAGCCCTCCGCCTGGGCAACGAGTACAAAGGCAAAGTCTATTTGCTCATTGCCACCGAGGAAGGCCCCTGCGAGGTCCACACCACCATCTGGAACTTGGGACAGCAGCACCTTAGCCTTAAGTATGGGATCAAAGTGCCGATTCACGCTATTCTCCGGGTACAAGTTTGATCGCCAGGCAGCCGGGGGCTTTTATATCTGGGTTTTTTTCTTTAACGTAGTAAAAAAGCCCTGATCCCATTGCAAACTTACCTCGTACCTCTCGACTTTTCGCCTCACAGCCGCAACGCTGCGCACTACGCCATCGCCCTGGCCCGGGAAACCGGAGCCCGGGTGCTGCTGCTCCATGCCTTCGACGACCCCCTCGGCGATGCCGACCTGCCCGCTTATGGGGAAGAAGGTAGTAGCCTCAAGGCTCCCATCACCGAAGCCGCCCTGCGACAGGCAGTCGGTGAATCAGGCCATGACCCGGATGGACCCGTAAAGGTGGAGACCCGCCTGATGCGGGGCGAAATCCTCCGGCAGATCCTCGCCGGGGCCAAAGCCGAGGGGGCCGACCTCATCATCATGGGCCACAGCGGCAGTAGCCCCCTGCAAAAAATCCTCTTTGGCAGCATCACTGCCCGGGTCATGGCCCATGCTCCCTGCCCGGTGCTCGCCATCCCCGAAGGCTATGTCTATCAGCCGCTAAAAGAGCTGCTCTACGCCTCCAACTTCGACCAGGCCGACGGCCCGGTCTTGCAGCAGCTTGGCGGCCTCTTTGGCGACTTTTCCTATCGTTTACACGTGGCCTACATCTTTGACGACAGCGGCTTGCCGCTCAAAGCCGCAGACTTTGAACCCCTGAAGGAACAACTGCTCGACCATGTCGCAGTCTCCCTGCCTGAAGTGCCGGTTGAAATCCTCGTCTGCGGGGACAAAGACCTGGTGCAGGGCCTCAAAAACCAGCTCAGCGAGCACCAGGGCGACCTGCTCATCATGACCACCCACGTCCGCAATTTCTTCAGCCGCCTGCTCAACCCCAGCGCTACCCAGCGCATGCTGTTTCACACCCCCGTGCCGCTGCTGGCCTTTCCGGCAGTGGAGGCATGAGGGGGATGTAGGTCAGGTTTCATTATCCCCCAATCCCCAATCCCCCAATCCCCAATCCCCCAATCCCCTTTTTTCACCACAGAGTCCACAGAGGTATTTCACGGAGGACACGGAGGAGGAGGCTATTTTTTTAACGCAGA
>CAZIVQ010000339.1:0-5344 GCA_964542415.1 uncultured Bacteroidia bacterium
GGCAGCGTTTTGTGCAAAAGCTGGCCCGACAGGGCGCTACAAACAATCTCTCCTTCTCTTTTGGCAAGCTCTCCCCCTCCTCTGGCAAGAGGGAGTCCGGGAACGCTTCAAGAAAAAAGGGTTCTTTCAGCGCCTCTGCTTCCCCCCAGCAAAGAGGTCGAATTCAAGGGAGAAAGAGACTCTCTACGCCAGGTTTTTTGGCCGCTCCTGTTGCCTCCCCAAAAAAAAGAGCCAAGGAGTTCTTTTCTTTGCGTTTTGCGGGGGGGGGGCGGTTGGTCTCCCGTGTGTACGGGGCCCCGCCAGAACCGCCATTGTCGTTGTTGGGGCGCGAACGATCACTCTGGATGGCGGGAGGAGCGCATCGCGCTGATCGTCTGTGGCAAAGAGCGCGACAACAGGCACGATTGGGACATCAGGAGGCGGCGCTGGCCTTGCTGGCTCGTATTCGTCGTGGGGCGCAAAGCGCCGGCGGTCTGCCTTATGATTTGCTTGTTCCCTGGCAGCGTTATCGTTGGGGCCAGATTCGGGCGGCGGCGTTGCTTTTGCGTTGTTTGCAAAAGAGGCGTTATCCCGTGTTGCTCCGTTTGGAACTGGCACGTCGTCTCCAGCGAGATGGTTTGTGGCGTTTGCAAGCGCGGGACGTCGCCAGGAGGATCCGGCAAGAATCCCGTCCCTGGAGAGATGTGCTTCTGCCTCCTCGTAGGAAGTGGCGCGCTTATTCTTGGCGTCAGAGAAAGGGATACCTCTTTCGCCACAAAGAAGGAAAGACGGTCTGGTTTTCACGGCGTCTGTTGGTGGAGGAGTTGGGGCGGACGCTGAAAGAGTCGCCTTTGCCTGCGGGCTGGTCGGTGCGCTTTGCTGGTGTGGGGAAGCCCTCCTGGCAAAGTGGTCCGCTGGCAGTCTGGTTGGAACAGAGCCCCGTTCCAGGTTGGGGCTGGACCCTGGCCATGAGCGGAGCCGTGCTGGCCCTGGCCGGGTTGATGGGGCTCGGCGCCGCTGCACTGCGCCGGGCCGTCCAACAAGAGATCGCCCTGCGCCAGGAACGACAACGCTTTGCCTCTGCCGTCTCCCACGAGCTACGCACTCCCCTGACCTCCCTCTCCATGACAGCCGAACTGCTCGCCTCAGGGGAGATCCCTCCTTCCAAGCAACAACGCCTCTTTGAGCGACTGGATCGGGAACTACAGCGGTTACGCCGTCTGGTGGAGCATGTACTTTTGTTTTATCGTAGTGGCGCGGTGCAGGAGAAAGAGGCTGTGTCTCTGGTGGATGTGGCCAAAGAAGCGACCTCTACAATGGAACCTCTGGCTGTCGGGGCAGGCAACTGTCTGGTTTTGTGTTTGCCTGACGAGGAGGTGCCTCCTCTTTGGGGCGATGGCGTCGCGCTCTGTCGCGCTCTGCAAAACCTCCTGGACAACGCCATTCGCTACGCGCCAGGGACAAAGGTCACGATCACTGTGAGGTCCGAGCCCTCGCTGGAAGTTTGCGACGAAGGTCCGGGGCTGGATGCCGGGGAGATTGAGTTGCTCTTTCGGCCCTTTGTGCGTGGGCAGAGCGCTTCGGGGACAGGCGCGGGGCTAGGACTCTCCCTGGTGCAGGAGGTGGTCTCCGTCATGGGAGGCACGATAGAGGCCTCCAACGCTCCCCAGGGCGGCGCCCGTTTCTTCCTCTGTTGGCCCAAAGAGAAGAGATGAAAGCACAGCGCCACTGTGGCGATACCGATAGCGATCCTTCCATCGTGATGGAGAGGGCTATGAGATACCGCATTCTGGTGGTCGAAGATGACGAGGCCATCCGCGAATCACTCGATGATTTTTTAAGCCTGCAAGGATATGAGGTGCTTCTTGCCGCCGATGGCGCCACAGGGTTGCGTTCTGCTCTGGAGAAGCGCCCCGATCTGCTCCTTCTCGATGTGATGTTGCCCTTGATCAGCGGGTTCGATCTGTGTCGGGCACTACGTGAGAAGGGCTTTACTGCGCCGATTGTGATGTTAACAGCCCTCGCCGACGAAGTGGATCGCGTGGTAGGGCTGGAAGTGGGAGCCGATGACTATGTGGTCAAACCCTTTGGCCTGCGTGAGGTCCACGCCCGGATTCGAGCCCATCTACGCCGGGAAGAACGCACGCTGGCGGCTCCTCCTCTGGACCGTTTTGGGCCCATTGTTGTCGATCGCCAGGCCGTCCGCGTCTACCGTGGCGAAGAACCTGTCTCTCTCTCTACAATGGAGTTTAAGCTGCTCTGCTACCTGATCGATCACCCGCACCGTGCGATTCGTCGTGATGAACTGCTCGATCGGGTCTGGGGCTTTGAACAAACGCCCTCCAGCCGTACTGTGGACACCCACATCCTGAACCTGCGCAAGAAAGTCGGCCCTTACTTTGGCACTGTTCACGGTGTAGGCTATCGCTTTGATCCTGAACAGCCCGATTGAGTCCCTCTCTGAGCCAGGAGAAGCCGATCGGCTTCCTTCTTTTTTGGGGGGCGGTCTGCTCTTTTGACAAATCCTTGACATGGTGCTGACAACCTTTGTGTGCTCCCGCGGTATTTTGCTCTTGTTGTTTGGGGAGTAACCCACTGAGGTTCAACTCACAAAGCAAAGGAGTAAAAGAAGATGGACAGAAAAGAGGACAAAGGGAGAGAAGAGAGAGAGGGGAGAGGTTTGCCCTTGGGGCAGAGAAGAGGGCCGATTGTCTCTGGGGTTTTTCTGGGGAAGGGGGGAGCAGAGCGGTTGTGTCTGGGATGTTTGGGGAGCCGCCTGGCCCGAGTGGGGATGTTGTTGGCCGTTGTGTTGTTGCTGGCCTGCCAGGGACAGGAGGGGCCTCTCTCCTCGTCAAGGCAGGCGATGAAGACCCAAGAGACGACAGAAACGAGGGAGAGGTCGCAGAGAAGCTCCCAGGAGAAGAAGAGCCAGGCGACAGAGGCCCACAAAGAGTATTTGCAGGCTTTGTTGCTGGAGACGCTCGAGGGTCGCTACGAGGAGTCCTTGGAGGCGCACCGGCGACTGGCCAACCAGCAGAAAACACCGCGTCGGTTGCGGGCGTTGTCTTTGTACCATGCCCTTCGGTTGGCGGGGATGTTGGGGCGGCACAAAGAGAGTCGCTCTTTGCGCCAGAAGTTGCTGGGGGAGTTTGCCCGGCAGGCTGATCTGGTGTCACGTTTGCGTAATCAGCGAGCAGGCTGGCCCTCGAAAAGAGTGATCTTGCATCTCCAAGGAGGAAGCCTGGGCAAAGCGCTCTCCTTGCTCGGGGATCTGGCCCAAGAAAAGATCGTTGTTCCCTCTGAGGTGGCGCAGCGGAAGGTGACCCTCCACTTGGAAGGGGTGCGCTGGTGGGAGGCGCTGCAGACAGTGGTCTGGAGCGCAGGTCTTCAGGTGAAGCGCACGAAGAAAGGTTTTGAGATCCAGGCGGGCCAGCCCTTTCAGTATGGCGAATCGATCGATGTGACCCGCGACGAGATCCCAGGCATGGTGCGGCTGTTGCAGTTTACCGGTCGCCAGAGTGGACTGGAGATGGTGGTTCGTCGTGTGGCTCTCTCCTTCCAGGAAGAAGGGATGGGGCTCTACCCCTTGCACCTGACCTGCAAAGGAACTCCCCGCGCCCTGGCCACCTTCCTGGGCCGGATGCAACTTTTGCCCTTCCCCCTCCAACTGCGTGTTTATGAGCGAGAGGCCCTTCAAGGGGGAATCGTCAAAGCGCGACTTTTTGTGGGGTTGCTCTACGTCTCGGCGCCGACTGCCTCTTCCTCGTCGTCTTCTTCGGCTTCTCCGTCTTCCAGCAGAGCGCCGGTGCCTCCTGCTTCTTCTGTCTCTTCTCGGGGTCGTCCCCCGGCAACTGTTCCTGCGCCTCGTCCCGCTTCGCTCCCTCTGCATCTTCCGGCGCAGGCCATCCGTCAGGTGATGCGCGCCCACAAAGGCGGAGTGCGCCATTGCTTTGATACACACCAGAAAGAGATGAAAGGGCGTCGTCTGCGGGTGGTCTTGCGGATGGTGCTTCATCACAAAGGAGCAGTAAAAGAGGCGCGTTTGGAGAAGAAGCTTTCGACGATGCCCGCCTTGCAGCGTTGCCTGGAAGGCTGGGGGCAAAAGCTTCATTTTCCTCCTTTTCGCCAGGGAACGACTGTGGTGCGTTATCCTTTTGTCTTCACCCGTCCCACACCAGCCGTGAAAGGACGGCTGAACAAAGCAGCGATTCAGAAAGTGATCCGCCACCACATCAAACGGATCAAATACTGTTATGAGAGAGCCCTGGCTTCGACCCCCAGCCTCCAGGGAAAGGTCAAGGTCTTTTTCCAGATTAGCCCCTCAGGGAAGGTCTCGCAAGCCCGGATCGCCCACTCTACCCTGCACGACCAAAAAGTCGAAGAGTGCATGCTCCAGCAGGTTCGCACCTGGCGCTTTCCTGCCCCCGAAGGAGGCGGCATAGTGAACGTAAACTACCCCTTTACCTTCCGCCCTCGCTGAGTATTTTCCTGGTTTTCGCCTGGAGTTCAGTTACCTATCCTTCGCCTGCCTCTTGAGCTTTCTTTCTTGCTGAGTGTTTCCCCCTTCACAGAGCTGTCAGGAGGAGGCTTTGAAGTGGTCCCAGCCGCGGGAGGTCAGGGGGATATGGTTGCCGCTGAGTTGTTGGAGGGAGAGTTCACCGGGTTGGGGGGTGATCTCTCCCAGCCAGTGAAGGGGAGTCTTTGTTTGTTGGAGGAACTGTTGGGCCAGGGAGGGAGCCAGGGAAGGCGGGACGCAGCAGAGGAGTTCGTAGTCGTCACTGGAGCCAAAGAGGAGTTCTTCGCCAGAGAGATCGAGAAGAGGGGCGACCTCCTTGAGAGCCGGTGAGATAGGGAGTCGCTCCTGTTGCAGACAGGCGCCAACGTGGCTTTGTTCCAGGATATGTTGCAGATCGGCGAGGAGGCCATCGCTGAGATCGATCATGGCGTTGGCCACAGGGGCCAGCAAAGAAGACTCAGCCAGGCGAGCTTGGGGGTGATGGTAGGCGTGGAGCAGTTGTTGTTGGGCAGGTGTAGGGGAAGAGAGGCCTTGCTGGAGGAGAAGGAGCCCGGCGCCGGCCTGTCCGGGATAGCCTGTGACTCCGATCCAGTCGCCTGGTTGCGCCCCATTGCGTCCCACAGCCTCTCCTTCTCTGGCCTGTCCCATCAGAAACACATCCACAAAGAGGGGGCCCTCTGTGGCGGTGATGTTTCCTCCGATAATCGTGGCCTCGTGGGCCTGAAATTCCTGGACAAGTCCACGGTAGAGCGTCTCAATGACCTCTACAGAGAGAGCACCTGGTAGACCCAACGCGAGCAAAGCATAGAGCGGGGTCGCGCCCATGGCGGCGATGTCGCTGAGGTTGGC
>CAZIVQ010000340.1:0-5340 GCA_964542415.1 uncultured Bacteroidia bacterium
CCGTCAGCGCCTGGTAAGCGGCAATCAGCAGGCGGCGGCCTTCATCTACCAACAAAACCGTCCCCATCAGGAGTTTGGAGAAGTATTGAGCAAAAATGCCCACAGCGATGAAGGTCCTCGCCTTTCTCCCCAAGCGATAGGGATCGAAAAAATGATACCCCAGAAAGGCTGCCAGGGTCAAGGCAGTCAGGCCCCAATAAAGCCAGCGAATCCAAGCTTGACTGGTGGCACCCAGCCCTTGGGTGGCTACTTCGATTCCCTGAAAAATAAAGGTGTCGATCAACAAGAAAAGACCTGCCAGGACCAGCACCAGCAATAAGCGGCTCATAGGTGGGATGATTTCACAAATTCCATCACTTAACGTACGGCATTGACCCAGGGTTTTTGTTGCCGCTTCCCGCGCCATAATTCGTATCTTTGAGGGTAAATAAGGGCCCGGCATGTGGTTTGCACCCTTTAGTTCGTTATGTAAGTGGGATAACTGACCGCAAACGCTGGCCCAGCAGGTTCTTGTATGCCTGCCGCTAATGCTTTCACCCCCGGGTACTGTCTCCCCTTCAATGATCCGACATGGCTCGATTTCCTTATCCAGGCAAGCTGCTTTTTGGCCTCATTTTTCTCCTCTGGACCCCTCTGCCGGCCCAGCAAGCGGACTTGCGCACCGGTTGGTGGCAGCAGCAGCGCTTCTGGCTGGCCGACGCCGATGGAAATGGATTTTTGCGGGCCAATGAACTGCAGCTCCTGCCCGGGGAGTTTGCCTTCTTTTTGCAGAAAGATGGCTTCGCCCAAGCAGACCAAAACCAAGATGGCCAGCTTTCCGCGCCTGAAATCGAGGCCCAGCTCCACCGGGCACTGGCATTCCAGGCCCGGGCCGAGCAGCAAGCGTGGCAACAACAACTGCGGGCCCACCCTGACCTCCGGCAACCGAACCTGCGCTACCTCAAGCGCCACCCCGGGCAGGCAGCGGCCTTGTTTGGCTTGTACCGCTGGGTATCTGACCAGACCGAGCTCGTCTCCCAACTGCTAGGCGACCGCAAATGGGTCCAAAGCTACCCAGATGCGGCCTTGGCCCTGCAGCGCAACCTGCGGGCCCTGGTCGAGCAGCCTGACATGGCCAGGGAGCTGTACCAGCATGACCTCACGGCCCTTGCCCGGGCCCCTTGGCCCGACTGGCAACGCATTCACCTGGACTTCATGGAAGCCTTGGGCGACGAAGGGGCTGGCCCCTTGTTGCTCCCGCCTGCCCCTACCCCCACAGTCGAAGCGACCCCTGCCGCCCCCCCCGATCCTGAGCCCGCAGCAGCGGCTGATTCCGGGCCTCCCCCGCTGGTGGCCACCCTGCGCGCCGCCACAGATAAAGATTCGACCTTGCGCGAAAACGATCGCCTGCGCCTCGAAGTGCAGCGGCTACGGCGCGACCTCACTCGCCTGCAACCCGACCCCGCCGATACCAGTGGGCAAAGCCTTTCGGCCTTGCAGCAGCGGGTGCGCTTTCTGACCATCGAGCGGGACCTCGCCCGCATTGAGGAGGATTCCTTGCTGGTGCGGAGCCTGCGGCAGCAGCGCCAAATCCACGAATTGGAGCGGGCCCTGACCACCCTCAGCCAGGACACAGCCGGGGCCGAGGCTTCTACCTGGCAATTGCGGTACGAAGCGGCCATCACAGAAATAACCCAGCTGGAGGACGAGTTGGGGCGAAAGCGCCAGGAGCTGATGCAAACCCAGGCCAATCGAGATTCCTTACAAGCCCAGCTAGCCAAGGCCGAATACCAGGCCTTACAGGCAGAAGAGGCGGGCGCTCAAGCAGCAGCCAGCCAGCTCAAAGCCTGGAAGCAGCGCTTCATGCAAGAGCGGCAGAGAGCCACCGACCAGGAGATCAAGTTGGCCGATTTTCAGATTCGCCTTCAGCAAGCCAGCCAAAAGCAGGACTCCCTCCGGCGACAGCTCGGCGAAACGGAGGAGGCTTTGCTCAACCTGCAATCGGCCCAGACCTTGACCGTAGAAGCCCTGGAGCAGCAGCGGCAGCAGCAGCAGGCATTGCGGGATTCTATGCAACGCAAGGTGTCGCGGCTGGAGAATCGCCTGGAAAAACCAGCCCCCCCAGCGACAGAGGCCCCGGCCCAGGTGGCCATCAAGCCGTTGCTGCCAGCGGGTGAGGCAGGTTTGACTCTGCTCCAGGAGCAGAATAGCCGCCTACGCACCCAGGTAGCCAGCCTGGAAGCCCAGCGAGAAACAGAGCGGAACCGCCGTGGGCTGGAAAAGGACTCCTTGCTGGCCCGCGTCGACCGGCAGCATCAGCGGATCGCCGAGCTCGAGGAGCGGCTGGAGCAGTCGAGGATCGTCGCCGGGGCCGGGGTCGCAGATCCCGCCCACCTGCGCAAGTTGATCTCCGCCCTCGACGAGCAGATCAAGGCCCAGCAGCTCAGCCTCCAGGAACTGCAGTATGACAATGGGAAACTCCGGCAGCAACTGGAGTTGAATGTCCGGCTTTTACAGGACAAAGGATCGGCCTACGAAAAACGCATTGCCCAACTGACCAAGCATAACCGGAAGCTGGAGATTCGCAATGAGCGACTGAGCCGCCGCAGGGATGTAGAGATTACCGACCAAATCCGCCGCCTCGACGAGCTAACCTACCAGCTGATGGAAACCCGGCAAGAAATAACCCGGCAGCAGCTGATCAACCGGCACCTGCGCCAGAAGCTGGACGGGATGAATGAGCAGCAGGCAGAACAGCGGGTGCAACAGCGACACCTGAGCGAACAAGTGCGGCAGCAAAAAGCCCGCATCGCTTACCTGGAATCTCTCAAAGATTCCGCGGCCCAGGCCGTGGTGGTCCAGCGGCAACAAGACAAGACCGGGAGCAGCATGGATGCCCGGCGAAAAATCACCGAGCTGGAATCCTCCCTGACCGGGTACCGGGAATTGCTGGCCCAGGAGCGGGGCGCGGCTCGTCGTCAAGCCGACAGCCTCCGGCATGAAATCGAAACCCTGGAGGCCCGTCTGATAGCCCAGCAGCAAGTCACTCGGGTGGACCTGCAACGCATCCAGCGGCTAGAAGCCGAGGAGAAACGCCTCGAAGCCAAACGGCGGCAGCTCGAAGAGCGAGCCCGCCTCATCGAAGCCCAGGAAGCTAGCATCGGCAAGCGCCTCGTCGAGCTGGCCCGGCAGGCCAAACGATACGACGACCTGCGCGAACGCAAAAAACAGCTCGACTTGCGCGAGCAGCGCCTGCGCATGAAAGAGGCCAACCAAAACCAAGAGGAAGAATAGCCCGGCTACAGCCGACCATCGCCACCACTGATGGCCCCTTCTGTACCCAGGGCCTGATGGATTTCCTTTCGCTTATTCAGCAGGTGCTGGTAAAGCTCGAAGAGCTCATCCAGCTCCGCTTCATTGCCTGCCGCTTGTGCCGATTTGAGGCGCTCGCGGTTCTCCAGCAGCAGCTGGTCGATCTTGCGGTGCTTGTAGTGCAGCACCGCCCCCATCACCACCCGCCGCAGGTCGCCGTCGAAGCTGATGTCGGCCCGGATCTTCTGCCAGCGCGGGCTGATCTCCGGGATGGTGAGCAGGCTGGAAACCAGGTTACAGATGGCCGGGTCCTCGTGGTTGAGGTAGCGGTGCAATTGCAGGCGGCCTTGTGCGTCATACTCGGTGATCATGGCCTGCTTGAGCTGCTCGAAGGACTGGTTCTCGAAGCTCAACACTTCCAACTCCCCCGCCAGGTAGTCCATCAGCGGGATGTCCTCCGGCTCCACCGGCTCGCCTTCAGGCGTCTCTTGCGGGGTTTCTTCCAGCACAAACGATTTGTCGAAGTGGTTGACCATCACCCGGAGCAATTCTTGCTCTTGCCGACTGAGGGGCAGCTCCTTGAAAGAATCGAGGTCTTTGACCTCGGCTTCCTCCACCGCCCGCTCAATACGGGCCTGATCGCGCTGCCGCTCACGCTTTTCCTGGTCGAACTGGGTGCGGGTAGCCTCGCCCACCGCATGGGTCATCAGCCCTTCGGTAATGTCGAAGTGCTGGGCCACCTCCTTGACGTAGAGCTGCCGCTCCACCCGGTCGGGGATGCGGGCGATGGTGGCCGCCAATTCTTTGATGACCTCGGCCTGCTGCCGGGCGTCCTGTCCATCGTGCTGTTCTCCCAGCACCCGCATCTTGAAAGCGAGGAAACCCAGGGCTTCCGTTGAGCAAATCTCCCGGAAAGCTTTGGCCCCAAATGCCCGCACGTAGGAGTCGGGGTCGTGCTGGTCGGGGAGAATGAGCACCTTGGCGTTCATCCCCTCGGCGATCAGGAGGTCAATGCCCCGCATCGCGGCCTTGATCCCAGCGGCGTCGCCGTCGTAGATCATCAGCACGTTTTTGGTGAACCGCCGGATGAGCCGCACCTGCTCCAGGGTCAAAGCGGTGCCGCTGGAGGCCACCACGTTTTTGATGCCGTTTTGGTGGAGCAGAATGACGTCGAAGTAGCCCTCGGTCAGGATGCACAGGTCCTCGTTGCGAACGGCCTGCTTGGCCTGGTAGAGACCGTAGAGCACCTGGCCTTTGTGGTAAATCTCCGACTCCGAGGAGTTGATGTATTTACCTACATCCTTCTTTTTCCCCAAAATCCGCCCGCCAAAGCCAACGACCTTGCCCATGGCGTTGGTGATGGGAAACATCACCCGTTCGCGAAAGCGGTCGTAAAGGCGGCCATTCTTCTCTGATTTTCCCACCAACCCCAGCTCCAGCAGGTATTCTTCCTGGTACTGATTAGCGGCGGCGGCATCGCAGAAAGCTTGCCAGGCGTCGGGCGAATAGCCGAGCTGGAAGTCCTTGATGGTCTGGTCCAGCAAGCCCCGCTCCTTGAAGTAGCTCAAGCCGATGGATTTCCCCGCCTCGGTCTGGAGGAGCTGCTCGTGAAACCAACGGGCGGCGAATTCATTGACGATGTAGAGGCTCTCGCGGCGGTTACGCTGGGCCTGGTACTCGGCCTGGTCCTGCCCTTCCTCCTCCGGGATGTCGATGCTGTATTTCTTGGCGAGGTGGCGCAGGGCCTCGACGTAGGTCAAGCCTTCTACCTCCATGAGGAAGTTGACCGCGTTGCCGCCTTTGCCGGAGGAGAAGTCTTTGTAGATGCCCTTGACGGGGTTGACGGCGAAGGAGGGCGTCTTCTCGTTGACAAAAGGCGAGAGCGCCCAGTAGTTGGCCCCCCGCTTTTTGAGCGGCAGGTAATCCTGGACGACCTCCACCACGTCCACCGTGTTGTAGATCTGATCGACGATATGTTCGGGAATGCGGGGCATCGGGAGATAAAGGTAAGGAATTGTTTGGATGGGGCGAGGGGTGGATTGGGGGATT
>CAZIVQ010000341.1:0-5340 GCA_964542415.1 uncultured Bacteroidia bacterium
GGGCCTCTTGGATATCCTCTCCGGGAGGGGAGAGAAATTCACGTGCAAGGGATAGGTTGGTAGACATAGCAGAGGAGGGGTTGATCGGGTAGAATGAGTAGCTTTCAGTGATAGTCGTCTATGTTGATAATGGTTATGTTGGTCACTTTGCTCCAGTCTAATCCACCATCAGGTTTTTGGGGAGGCGGATAGTGGGAAGGTCGAAAGATCAGCCGCCAATTTCCGCTGAGGTTCACGGCCAAGCAACCAGCGAGGTCGCCCTTCAGTTCATGACATCTGGCACCTGGCAAAGTCCTCATGACACTCAGGTCCTTAGCTGCTTCAAGTTGCTTGATGCGTTGATTGATTTGCTTTGCCATCTGATTATATGCTTTCTTGATGGCTTTGGGATCTGTACAGTTTTTCTCAAGCTTTTTTGTTTTGTAAGCTATTTGCATGACAAATGTAGTAAGCTATGAAACATAATAGTTAACTATTTCGAGAAACAATTTTTAAATTATAGTTTTTGTACGGAAAGCTACAAAAATGGTTTGTAGCCAGGAAACTGAGCGTGCAGCTTTCCCCCTTTTACCTTGGCTATTCCCCCTGCGGGATAAAACTTGCTCACACGGATGGCAAATCCGTCCGGAATATGAGCGGCGAGGGGTTTCAACCTCTTGCTGCTCATGGCCAAGTACCAGAGGGAACAGCCCAACCTGCTCCTTCCCGCTTTGTCTTGCCCCTCGAGCCAGGTTTCCCTATTTTTTAGAAATAATCACCTGATTCCCACCCCATGCGCGTTTTCCGCCTCTTCCTGCCGGTATGGCTGCTGGCCTTCGCCTGCAATTCTGTGCCCCAACAAGCTTCGCAAGAACCCGATTTCTCGGCTTACCTTGCCCTGCCCCTCGCCGAGCGCCAAGCGGCTGAGCATGCCATCCAAGCCTTCGCGGTCGCCCCCGACCTCGCGGTCAGCCTCTTCGCCGCCGAGCCCCTGCTCACCAACCCCACCAACCTCGCCATCGACGCCCGCGGGCGCGTATGGGTGCTCGAATCCCCCAACTATGCCGTGGCTCCCGAGGAGCAGACCCGGCCCGGCGGCCGCATCAGTATCCTCACCGATACCGACGGCGACGGCCGAGCCGACACCCGCCATACTTACTACGAAGGCGAAGACGTCGACATCGCCCTGGGCATCAGTGTGCTGGGCAACAAGGTTTACGTCAGCCGCAGCCCTCAGCTGCTGGTCTTCACCGATGACAACGGCGACGACCTGCCCGACCGCAAGGAGGTCCTCTTCACCGGCATGGGCAAGCCCGGCGACCACTCCACCCACGCGGTGGTCTTCGGGCCCGATGGCCGCTACTACTTCAACCACGGCAATGCCGTGCGCCAAATCCTTTCTGCCGATGGCGAACCGATCATCAGCAAGCATGGCTACTCAGTCAAAGCCGACGGCAACCCCTTCCACGGCGGCATGATCTACCGCTTCGAGGAAGGCGGCGAGAACCTGGAAATTCTCGCCCACAACTTTCGCAACAACTACGAAGTGGCCATCGACTCCTACGGCAGCCTTTGGCAGTCGGACAACGACGACGACGGCAACCGCGGCGTGCGCATCAACTACGTGATGGAATACGGCAACTACGGCTACCGCGACGAGATGACCGGCGCGCACTGGTCGCAGTACCGCACCGGCTGGCACGACTCCATCCCGTTGCGGCATTGGCACCAAAACGACCCCGGCTCCATCCCCAACCTGGTCTACACCGGCGCGGGTTCGCCGGCGGGCATCACCGTCTACGAGGGCAATTTGCTGCCGGAGCGCTTCTGGGGCGCGCCCATCCACGCCGATGCCGGCCCCAACGTGCTGCGGGCTTATCCGCCTACACGAGACAAAGCCGGTTACACCGCCACCATCGAGCCGATTTTCCAGAGCCAGCATGACCAGTGGTCCCGGCCGGTGGACGTGGACGTAGCGCCCGATGGTTCGCTGCTGGCCGCCGATTGGTACGATCCGGTGGTGGGCGGCTACGCGGCCAGCGATCACGTGAAGGGCCGCATTTTCCGCGTCACGCCTCAGGGGAAAATGCCCTACTCGGTGCCCGAATATGACCTGAGCCAACTCGATCAGGCGGCGGAGGCCCTGCAAAGCCCCAATGCCGACCTGCGCTTCCAAGCCTGGCAAGCTCTGGTCGCCGCGGGCGAAGCCGCCAAGCCGGTATTGGAGCCGATTTGGAAGCAGGCCCCGCCCCACTTGCAGGCGCGGGCGCTGTGGCTGCTCGGTCGCTTGCCGGAGTCGGGGGCGGCTTTCCGGGCCGAGGCCTTGCGCCACGACAACCCCGACCTGCGCATCTTAGCCCTGCGGCTGGCCCGGCAGCTTGAGGCCGATGTCTTGGCAATAGTCGAGCAACTGGCACAGGACCCTTCGCCGGCCGTGCGGCGCGAAGTGGCCCTGGCCCTACGCCATCAAAGCGGGGCAGCGGTTCCGGCCATCTGGACCACCCTGGCCCAGCAGCACGACGGCCAAGATCGCTGGTACCTCGAAGCCCTGGGCATCGGGGCGGCGGGCAAATGGGACGCTTGCCTGGCCACTTGGCTCGAAGCTGTGGGCGAAGACTGGGACCGCCCGGCGGGCCGGGAGATCGTGTGGCGGGCGCGTAGCGAGCGGGCGCTGCCCCTGCTCGCAGAGCTGATCCGCGAGCCGCAAACCAGCGAAGCGGAGCGGCTGCGGTACTTCCGCGCCTTCGATTTTCAGCCGGAGGGGCAAGCCAAAACGGAGGCTTTGCTGTCGCTGCTGGAGGTGGAAGGCCATCCGGCCCTGGCGGAGATCCGGGCGCTGGCCTTGCACCACCTCGACCCGGCCCAGGTCGAGATGACGGCGAATCTGCGGCAAGCCCTGGAGGCCGCTTTGCAAACCACGGCGGGCACGCCCCGCTTTGTGCAGCTCATCGAGCGCTACGACCTGACCGACAAAGGGCCGGAATTGCTGGCCCTCACCCTGGAACAGCCCGATGAGGAAGCAGGCAAACAGGCTTTGCGGTTGCTGTTGCAGGAGGAATATGGGGGGGCCAAGTTGCTCCGCGCGCCTTTGACCAGGCCCGAGCCAGCCGAAACCTTGGTGCCCTTGCTTGGCTTTGCAAACCACGGCGGGCACGCCCCGCTTTGTGCAGCTCATCGAGCGCTACGACCTGACCGACAAAGGGCCGGAATTGCTGGCCCTCACCCTGGAACAGCCCGATGAGGAAGCAGGCAAACAGGCTTTGCGGTTGCTGTTGCAGGAGGAATATGGGGGGGCCAAGTTGCTCCGCGCGCCTCTGACCAGGGCCGAGCCAGCCGAAACCTTGGTGCCCTTGCTTGGGACGGTCAACCATCCCGAGGCCCGGGCTTTGCTCGAAGCTGTGGCTTTCGATTCGAATCGCCCGGAAGCCTTGCGAAAGAAGGCCGTGATTGCGATCGGGCAAGGTTGGGGAGGAGAGAATTACCTGCTGGAGTTGGTCAAAGACCCAGACTTTCCGGCTTCGCTCAAGCCCGCAGCGGGCAGCGTGCTGTTCAGTTCTTACCGGGAATCCGTCCAGAACGAAGCCGCCGAGTACATCGACCGGCCCAACAGCGCCGAGGGCAACAACCTGCCCCCGCTGCGCGACCTCGTGGCCACGGTCGGCAACCCGGCCAACGGGCCGCAGGTTTACCGGACCTATTGCCAGTCTTGCCACGTGATCAATGGCCAAGGCATCGACTTCGGGCCTGATCTCAGCGAGATCGGGGACAAATTCTCCAAAGAAGGCCTCTACCGCACCATCATTTACCCCAGCGAAGGCATCAACACCAACTTCGAAGCGTACCAACTCCAGCTGAGAGGGGGTGGCGGTACAGCAGGCATTCTTCTTAGTGAAACCGAAACCGCAGTCACCCTCAAGCTGGTGGGCGGACAGGTAGAAACCTACCCCAAATCCGGGATTGAGGAGATGAAAGCCATGAGCCAGTCGCTGATGCCGGCCTTGGCCGGGGCCATGAGCCAGGAGGAACTGGTGGATTTGGTGGCGTATTTGGCGGGGCTGAAGCGAGAAGCGGTGCAGTGAATCCTGGGGGAGAAAAAAGAGGTGAGAGATGAGAAATGAGAGAAGCAGGGTAAGCAGCCCCCCGACCTGTCAGGTTAGCGCAGGCCTGTGCGCTGGCGAACCTGCCAGGTCTTCTTGCCTCACGTCCCTTCCTCCAGCAGCGCCTGATAGCATTCCAGGTATTGGCCCACGTGGTAGGCGTCCATCAGGCTATGGTGGACGTAGATGGAGGTCGGCATAAAACGTTGCTCGCCGCGGCGGGTGATTTTGCCGAAGGAAATGCGGGGCACGCTGTCCTGCACGTGGAGCTTGCGGGCGTGGGTGAGGCCGGTAAAATTGATCCAGGGGAGGGTGGAATAGAAGATCTGGTCCTCGCGGCTGGTTTGTTCCGTTACGCCCAAGCCGGTGGTCTCCATGACCCGGGCCATTTCGGCCTGCCCGGCGGCGATGAAGCGGTCGAGCGCCGGCTCGTAGGGCAGGTAGGAAAAAGCAAAGGTCTTGTCGGGCCGCAGCAGGGTCGTCCCCACATGGATGCGGTCGTAGACGACCACCTCCTCCCCACGGATGCGGTAGCGGAAGGGCTCGGTTTCGTTGGCGGCGCGGATGGAAGCGTAGTGGTTGTAGAGAAAAAAGGGTAGGCCTTCGGCTTTGCAGCGGGCGTAGGCCCGGGTGACCTCCACTTCGGCCATCAAGCCAAAGAAAGGGTCATCACAGCCGAGGAAAAAATGGAAGTGCTCCCGGCGGTTCCAGGTGCTAAGGTCGAGGGTGCGCATGGGGGGGCTTGGCAGAACAATCAGGTAGCCTGGCTCAGAGGCATTCCAGCATTTTTTTCAACTTGCTGCTGTGCTCAGGGGAAAGGTCTTGCCATAGCATGCCGACAGAAGAACGGATAAAGATGCGAACGATGTCCTTCTCCCGAAGCTTTTCGAGGGCTTGGTCCAGGTTACGCCCGGTGCCGAACCTGAAAATATATCGCCCTTCACAATTATCGGGACCTTGGTTTATCAACGAAAATATTTCGCTTCGCCCGGCACCCTCTAGCCGGAGAACGATAGCCCGGTTGGTATTATCCACGCAAAAGTTGTCTTGCTCTACGGTTAAGGTCACCACGATGGGCCGCTCGGGCGAGCTCAGCTCAATGCTGAATGCAGGGTAGTCTTCATTCTGAGCCAAGCGCAGGGGTTCGGCGCTGCCGTCCTGGTTTTCGTTGAGCAGCTCTTCGCAGGTATAGCTGGGAAGGGAAGGGGCCGGTACTTGATGGTGGAGGTTCCCTTCGAAGCTTGCGGGTAGCGAAAAGGGGAGC
>CAZIVQ010000342.1:0-5328 GCA_964542415.1 uncultured Bacteroidia bacterium
GGCTTGCCCAGGCGGCGCATGGCCACAAACATTTCGATGCCCTGGTACCAGGGCACGGCTCCGTCGGCGTCGTTGTGCATCATCAGCAGGGGGGTGGTGATTTGCGGGGCAAAAAACACCGGTGAATTGGCCAGGTAGCGCTCGCGGTCCTCCCAGAGGGTCGCGCCCAGGCGGCTCTGGGTCTCTTCGTACTGAAACATCCGGCTCAGCCCCGAGCCCCAGCGGATGCCGCCGTAGGCGCTGGTCATGTTGCTCACCGGCGCGCCAGCCATCGCGGCCGCGTAGAGGTCGGTCTGGGTCACGATGTAGGCGGTCTGGTAGCCGCCCCAGCTTTGGCCTTGGATGCCGACCCGCTCCGGGTCGAGGAAATCATGCTGCGCCAGCATGGCCTTGGTCCCACTCACCACGCAATTCATGGCATCGGGGCCGGGCTGCCCGGTCTGGTAGACGATGTCCGGGATGAAAAAGGCGTAGCCGTTGCTCACGTAAGTCGAGGGGTAGACCGTAGAGCGCGAGGGCGCCGGGCTTACATAGCCGTGCAAACCATCGGAGCGCCGCTCATAGAAGTACACCATCAGCGGATAAGACTGGGTGGTGTCGAGGTCTTCGGGCAAATAGAGCAAGCCGTCCAGCTCGGTGCCGTCGGTAGCGGTCCAGGAGACCAGCTTCACCGTGCCCCAGCGGTATTCGTCCTGCTGTGGGTTGGCGTTGCTGAGCTTTTGGGGGTTGGAAAAATCGGGGCCACTGGTCCAGAGGTCGGGATACTCGGTGAAGGTGCTGCGCCGCCAGACCAGGCGCTCGCTTTCTGCCGCCTGCTGCAAACCCAAATAGCGGTGATCGGTAAAAAGCAGCTCGGTCAGCTCCCCCGGCTCATCCATCACCAGACGGAAAAAGCCGTTCTGCTTGCTCGCTTCGTCAAAACCTTCCAGCAGCAGGGTATCAGGCAGAAATTTCTCCTCCCGGTCCAGCTTCTCATAGCTGAAGCGAAGACCATTCTCCCGCCCGTAGCCCCCGGTCAAGTTCACCGCTTTGCGCGGCTTCTCCGGGTCGATTTTCCACAAATCGTAGCGATCCCGCACCACCACAAAGGCATCTTCTTCCCCCCAACCCGCCAAACCATACGGATAAGGCTCCATGGGCGAATCGTGCTCCTCATTGTAGAGCGGCAGCTTGATTCGGCCCGTCAGTTGCTGCTTTTCTCCTGTCTCCACCGAAACGGTGTACCATTGCTGATCGGCGGGTTCGTAGAAATAGAGGGATTTTCCGGCTGGCGAGAGCCCGCCCGGATACTGCTGTTCTTCCAGTTTTCGCACCACTTCGCCGCTTTCCACGTCGATGACCAGGTAATCGCGGTAGCTGGGCCACTCCCAGGAATAACGAATGTGGTAAGGCTGGGTGACCTGCCCTTCGGCGTAGCGACCGTCGCCATCGCGGGTCAGCTCCACGCGGGACACTTCCTCGTTGCCGAGCGGCAAAAAGCGCCCGTCGTCGAGGTGGAGCACTGCCAAGTAATTTTTCTTGCGGTCTTGGGCCAGTTCCTTGAGCTGCTCGGGTTGCAGGCGGTCATCTTGCCAGTGCCAGACATCGAGGCGGGCCAGCTCGTCCTGGGGCAGGCTGTCCTCCACCGGCGCGGGCGGAATAGGTGCCGTGCCCATGAAAAGGCGCTGGCCATTTTTGGAAAAGCGCAGCTTACCATGCTCACTCAGGCTCCAGCCATCGGGCATATTCGCGGCTGCGGTGTCCACCTGTAGCTGTCGTCCTGCCTCCCGCTCCCAGCTATGCAAGGCGTAGATTTTCACCTTGCCCGTATCCGGGCTGTGCAGGAAGGCTGCCATTTCGCCCTCGTCATAAAGCGCGAGCTGCTTGACGTAACCCGGCCCGTCGAAAAGGGTGTCGAGCCGTTCGGTTTCGGGGGAGAAATGCAGCACCCGCACCGAGTCGATGGAGTCCCCGTAGGAGAGGGCAAAGGCGATGTGGCCGTTTTTCGCCACGGTAAATTCCCCGGCCTGGCCGAAGTCCCGCTGCTCGCCGCTCAGTGGCTGGAAAAGGGTGAAGGCTGCTTCGGGCTTTTTGGGTTTTTTCGACTGGGCGGATGAATCGGTCGCCGCGGTGTCGGCCGCGGTGGTGTCGGGCTCCGGGGCGGGGGGCAGGTGCGAGAAGGCCAGCCAGCGACCGGCTTTTTCCGGCACGGCAAAGCGCTTGAGCTGCGGAAAGCGGTAGACCGTATCGGCCGCGGGCACCCAAATGGCCAGGGAGTCCTGCGGCAGCTTGTCGCCTTTTTTTCCCGCCAATTTGGCCTGGCGCAGGCTGTCGGCGAAGGGCGCGAGCTTGAAGGCCAGGTAGCTGGCATCGGGGGCAAAGCGGGCGTCGTAGCCGCGGGCAAGGGAGTCTTTGGCCCCGCCGGGAAGTTGCTGCCAGTAGAGCCAGCCTTTGTCGAGGAAGGGATGGTTGGGTTGGCGCTCGTAGCTAAGCTGGCTGCCGTCGCGGCTGAGTTGAATGCCTTCGAGATGGGTCCAGCGGTCGTAAGCAGCTTGGTCGAGGGGTTTTTTTTCAGAATCTTGGGCGAAAAGCGGCGCGAAGAGCCCGCCGACAAGTAGCAGGGATAGCAGGAAGCGGTTCATGTAGTTAAGGGGTTTCAGCAGAATAATTGGCAAGATAACTTTCGATTTGTCAGATAGTTTGGCTGCGAAAATAAGAAGAAATGAAATAGTGCGAAAAATAACCGTTCGGGGCTAGGGTTGGGCATGGGCAGCCATTTACCCAACCAGACGGACCAGCCCAAAAAAATGCGCGCTGGATTCACCATTGCACATGGTCATCGTCGGCTGCGCAGCCGTGAAAGCGCAATTTGGCGTAGCCGCCCAGCAGGGCTTTTCTATAAAAAAGTAGGCTATGGGGCCCAAGTACTACTCTCGCGCCAATTTCCGAATTGGCGCGTACTAAACGGGGAATTTATCATTCCCAAGCTCCCTCATGTAGCTAGCGGGGAATTACAAATTCCGGCTTTAATCGGCACTAATCACAGATTAGCGCCGGGAAAGGTTTTATGGGAAAGCCCTGAGCCGCCCAAACCCAACCGCTGCACCAAGTGGGGCTCCAGGAAAAGCTTGCTGGTAGCAGGCTGGCGGCCCCCCCTAACGTGCTCGCGGAGGTCTCTGTCTGACCGACCGCGTGCCTGTCGTCAGGTCTGCGACCTGAGGCGCTGAGGGGCAGAGCCCCCGCGACCAACCGGCGCGCTCCAGAGAAGCTGACGAGCGTTCACCATAAGTAACCAAATTTATCCTGCGGTACAGGTTTTCCCTCCCCCGTCTTTCTGTGTACCTTTGGACACCGCTGGCTTTTGCTATGGAAGAAAAACCGCATATCCTCTACGTCGACGATGAAAGGCAAAACCTGGTGTCTTTCCGGGCGTCCTTTCGCAAATACTACCACATCCACGTGGCCCAGAGTGGCGAAGAAGCCCTCGACCTGCTGCGCGCTCATCCCATCGTACTGATTATCAGTGACCAGCGGATGCCCCGCATGACCGGGGTGCAGCTCTTTGAGAAGATTCTGCCCGAATTTCCCGATACCGTCCGCATGGTGCTTACCGGCTACAGCGACATCGAGGCCATCATCGACGCCATCAACAAGGGCAACATCTATTATTACATCACCAAGCCCTGGGACCACCACGAGCTGCACATGGTGATCGAGAAGGGCTTGGAGGCTCACCGGCTCAAGATGGAAAACCGCCTGCTGCTGGCCGAGCGGGCCGCCCTCAAGCTCAAAGCCGAAAAGCAGGAAAAAGAACACCTGCTCTCGCAATTCGAGACCCTCAAAAACCAGGTCAACCCGCATTTTCTCTTCAACTGCCTTAATTCGCTCAGCTCGCTGGTCTACGAGGACCCGAGCCTGGCCGAGGATTTCATTGCCAAACTGACCAAGGTCTACCGCTATGTGCTGGATGTGAGGGAAGAAATCCTGGTGCCATTACGCGATGAGTACCAGTTTATGCAGAGCTATTTTTTCCTGCAAAAGATCCGTTTCGAGGCCAACCTCCAACTTCGGGTCGACGTAGATGAGCAAGTTTTTGACTGGCTGATTCCGCCCCTGACGCTGCAAATTCTGGCTGAAAATGCCATCAAACACAACGTTATCTCCCGAGATCACCCGCTCTCGATCGAGCTTTTTTCTGAAGGAGAATTTCTCATCATGCGCAACAATTACCAGAAGCGCGAAGACCGGGTAGATTCTACCGGCATCGGCCTGCGCAACTTGCGCGACCGCTACCGCTTTCTGTCCCACCGGCAACCCCGTTTTGATCTCGTCGAGGATCACTATATTGCAAGGGTTCCGCTGCTGCACCCGGAGCGGGAAGAAAACGCGGCTGAGTAGCCTCCTCCCCAGCCGCTTACCGGTCCAATTTTCCCCTTATGTCAAAAGATTTTGCCATCCTTTATGTCGACGACGAGCAACAAAACCTCGTCTCGTTTAAGGCTACCTTCCGCCGCGAGTACCAAGTCCATACGGCGATCGGGGGGCAGGAAGGCCTCGAAGTGCTGCGCAACCATGATATCCACCTCATCATCACTGACCAGCGCATGCCGGGCATGACTGGGGTACAGTTTCTGGAAAAAACCCTCAGCGAGTTTCCCGATACCTTACGCATGGTGCTTACCGGCTACAGCGACGTGGAGGCGGTGATCGAAGTGATCAATACCGGCCGGGTGTTTCGTTACATCACCAAACCTTGGGACGAAAACGAGCTGCGCATGACCATTGAGAATGCCCGGCAACTCTACCAGCTTCAGACCCGCAACCGTCGCCTGGTCGAAGAGTTGCAGACCAAGGTCGAGGAGCAGGAGCGTACCCTGAAGCTCTTTATGCGCTATGTGCCCGAAACGGTGGTCGAGCGCGCCCTCAAAGACACCTCTGATTCGATCTTCGAAGGGGAGCTGACCCACATTGCCGTGCTATTTTGCGACATCCGCGGCTTCACCCCCATGAGCGAAGAGCTTTCGCCCAAGGAGGTAGTCGGCTTCCTCAACGAGTATTATGCCCTCATGACCGAAGCGGTCAAGAAGCACGAAGGCACGGTCAACCAATTTGTGGGCGACGAGGTGTTTGCCGTGTTTGGCACCCCGATCTGCACCAACCAAAATGAGGAAAATGCCGTGCTTTGTGCCCTGGAAATGATGAAGGTCTGCGGGCAACTCAATGAGAAATATGGCCCCAAAATGGGCCGCGACATCGAAATCGGCATCGGCATCAATGCCGGCGAAGTGGTGGCAGGTAACATGGGCTCCGAGGACAAGCTCGCTTACTCCGTGACGGGCGACACCGTCA
>CAZIVQ010000343.1:0-5319 GCA_964542415.1 uncultured Bacteroidia bacterium
GCGGGCCAAAGGGGGGTCGCTAAAAAAAGAAGGGGCGCTTGACTGCATCCAACTCTGTTCTGGAGTGGGCAGAGAGGTTTTGCAAAGGGACAAAAGGAGGAGGGCCGTGAGCCAGGCTGAGTGGAGCAGGGCTGGAGTGGGCAGAGAGGACCTGCAAAGGAGAAAAGGGGGGTCGCTAAAAAAAGAAGGGGCGCTTGAGGGAGCGCCCTTCTAGGTTAATGGAGAAGAAGGTTGGTACGGGATAAGGGGGGTTGGGAAAATATTTTGGTAAAAAGATACTCACTTGACTGGAGTCTGGTTTGGCGTTGAGTGTTTAGCAAACCTCAAATCACCCAATAACTTGCCTCTTTTCCAAAAAAATCAACACCACCTCACTTCCCTGATAGGTGGAAGGTAGCAGGAACGTGTGTCATAACGTGTCACAGATAGGTTTCAAGTGTTCAGTGAGGGGAGTTATTGGGGGGCGCCGGTGACCTGGACGGTGAGGAGTTTGACGCCATTGGCCGGGTCAGAGAGGGGCCAGGAGCGTCCTTTGGCGTGGTTGATGCGGAACTCTTTCCACGAGGCGATGTACTGGTAAGCGGGAGTGCAAGAGGAGGTTTTTTTCCTCTGGCAGCGTCCCTGGACACGACTTTTTTCTGGTGAGCAGTCCTTATTTTGGGCACACTCCGCCTTCTGACAATATACGGCTTAGGGCGCCTTGGAAGGTTCGGATCTGCGTTAGAGAGGGTTGGGTTTGTATGTCCAGCCTACGGGGGAGAAGAGAGGTCGGGGGGCGCTGTGGGCTGAGGGAGGAAGGGGAGGAGTCGGTGGGTGGAGGGGTTCTTTTTTGCCGATGATTCCCACAATGATCAGGACGGCCCCGACCAACTGGGGGATGGTCAAGAAGGTGTTCAGCACGAGGATGGATTCGACCTGATGGGTGGTGGCCAGAGAGAGAATCAGAGGGCCGATGATGGGGACAAAGAGCCAGGCCGAGTAAGAAGAGGAGATGGTGAGGACGCCTATCAAAAGGGAGATTCCATAGCCTACGGGGAGCATGACCAGCCCCGGGATCAGGGCGCCACGCAAGGGGCGGCGCACATATCGTTGGGCGGTGGGGGGAGCAGGTGAGGCGTAGCGATTTGTTCTGTGCGATTTTTGTTGTTGCAAGCGGAAGCGTTGGCGGCGGAGGTTTTTTCCTTTTTCGCGCTGGAAACATCGAGGGAAAGACTGTTCGACCATCTGTAAATAGCGCAGCCGCTTCTCTTTGGCCCGAGGGGAGTCGGTCTGGAGTTGTTCCATTTCGTGGGTGTAACGCTGGAAGACAGGCCAGCAGGGGCTAGGAGCATTGGGTTGCTCCGAGGGGGAGAGGACCTGGCGTTGGCGCTTGAGGCGTTTGCCTACTCCCAGACGAAAGCAGTTGGGGTATTTTTTTTCAAGGACGCGCAGATAGCTCATGCGTTGCGCCAACTTCTGGGGAGAGCCGATGAGAGAGGCGCGGATTTCAGCGGAGTAACGCTGCAAGATTATGGAACATGACCCGGCATCGGTCCCCACAAGGGGAGAGGCAGCCAACCACAAAACAAACATCCAACTCATTGTCTTTTTCCTTCGGTTGCAGCCAGAGGCTTTTCCCTGAAGCATATCAAAAAGAGTTGCTTATTTCCACTAGAGGATCGGCTCTGTTTCTTGTGTCATGTTGTGACACAGGAGGAGCCCAAGATAATGAACAGATGTGCAAGAAGGAGAGAGATGTGCAGCTTACAAGAGAAGCACCCCTCAAAACCGACATAAGACCTTGCTCTCTGGCACGAGGTAGCAACAGGATTGTCAAGGCGGAAGAGAGTAGCAAAGAGGGGGGCTGGCAGGAGAGAAGAGATGGAATACGAACCGGGCAACGGGGAAGGATGGCTGGTTTCAGGGGGGAATCGTTTGGTTTCAGCAGAGGTGGGGGAGGCCTTTTGGTCGGCAGAGAGAGGAGGAGAGAGGGCACAGGAAGCAGGTTTATCGTTTGCGGTGGGAGGGGAGGAATGTGCAGGTCCCAGCAACCCACAACCCGAAGCGGGGGAGGTGATGAATTTGCATCAACTTGCGGCCCACAACCGGGTCGAAGCCATGAAGTGGTGGTGGGAATGTATGTCCAATTCCCAGGGGCGCGAGATAGAGGAAGCGGATCGTCAGAAGCCAGAGGGAAGCAGGATTCAGGTCCAACGACACCATCTTCCTTTGACTCCGCCTTGCGAGTTGCACATAACTTCGCCTTGCGGACTGCACGTCAAAGATCGAAGACAGATCAATCAGCGCGATGAGGAGGGGCGAACCCCCCTTCATGAAGCGGCTCGCCATGACGCTTTGGAAGCTGCAGACTGGTTGTTGCGCCACGGAGCCGAGGTCAATGCCCTGGACGAAGAGGGCAAGAGCGTCCTTCACTGGGCGGCGAGCGGATACAACCTGGCTCTGGTGCGACGTCTTTGCGAAGCAGGGGCCGAGCTAGAGGGAGAGGACGAAGACGGCGATACGCCTCTAAGTTGTGCTGTTTTTGACGGAAGCAAAGAGATTGTGGACTACCTGATGGAGTTGAAGGCCAGCGCGTTGCCCCGGCGCATGGTGCTGGCTGCCTGCAAACGGGGCTGGACCTGGTTGTTGCAGGACCTTCTGCTCTGGGAAGAGGTGGATTTGAGTCAGGGAGACGCCGATCAGGAGCCGCCCCTTCATCAGGTGTTGCAGGCGATTTTGCTCGAACAGGGGGACGTGGATGAATGGATCGATTTGCTCTATTTGCTGCTCAACAAAGGAGCGCCGGTCAACACGCCCAACGCTACGGGAGAGACTCCCTTGATGGTTGCTTTGCAGCGCGGGCGGCGTCCTGTGGTACGGCGGGAGGTCATCCCTTTGTTGTTGGCGCGTGGCGCTGATCTTCTGGCCCAAGACGACGAGGGCACCAGCGTTCTCCATCTGGCCTGTCGCCTGGGGATTCCCGAACTGGCCCGCCAGGCTTTGGGACAGGGAGAGAGCCCCCAACGTCGCGATCTACGCGGGCGAACTCCCCTTCATGAGGCCTGTGACCAGGTCCCTCCTTTCAGTTATCCTGCACAAAAAATCATTGATCTTTTGCTGGAGGCCGGGGCGCGGGTCCATGTCTACGACGCCCCGGGTCACACTCCGCTGTACCTCGCCGTGTCCCAGGGCAATGTCCCTCTTGTCCGCCAACTCCTTGAGGCTGGAGCTTCCTCTTGTGCCTTCTCTCCTTACGAAAAAGCGCCTCTGGCCGATTCCCCCCTGCACCGGGCCTGTGAACTGGGAGAACCTCTGGCCTGCGAAATGGCCCTTTGCCTGCTCGCTGCAGGCGCCGACGCCAACGCTCCCGATTCCTTCGGCCTGACCCCCCTTCACCTCGCCACCCAAAACCAGGATCTTCCCCTTGTTCGTGCCATGATCGACAAGGGAGGCGATCCGCTCTGGCCGACCCCTACCCAACAAACCGCCCTTGATTTTGCAGCCGAAGCTCCGTTACGCCGGTGGTTTCAAGAACAAGGCTTTTGTCAACCCGCGCCAAAGAGAGGTGCGCCAGAGAGAGGTGTGCTAGAGAGAGGAACGTCCGAGAGAGGAGCCGAGGGCCAGGGGCTGTCCTCTGCTTGTTTTGTCTCCCGCCCCACAACAAACAACTACACCGCCAGGTCAGAGTCGAAGCTCCTCGACTCCTCTACTGCTTCTGTTGATCTTTCTGCTGCAAACAACGCTCCCGCAGAAATAGCAGAGGCCACGTGGGCAGAAACAGCAGAGTCTCTCTGGAGCGACTGGTTGGAGGGAGTTTTCCAGGCAACTCCCCCAACGCGCAGACGAATTTTGCAACAACCCCCTGGAGGAGAAGAGGCGCTTTGCTGCTGCACGCCCTGGTTTTATCGTAGCCCCCACCTGCACCATTCTTTGCCTTTGGGCGCCAGGACAACGAAGAAAGAGGAGCCTCTTTGGGATGGGGCGGGACAGCTTTTGCGTCTGTTGGTGGAGGAAGAAGGGGTGTGGGAGCGGGTGTTGTCAGAGGAGGGGGGCTGTTGGCAAGAGAAAGAGCAAGTCCCTGGCGCGGAGCACTCTGCGTTGGAGCGGGGACTATCCGAGGAAGGGCTCTGCCAACTTACCGATCGTGTGGGGCGCAACCTTCTGCACTACGCCGCCTGGAGCAACCAAACGCAACAACTCGCTGCTTTGTTGCCATTGGCCCCATCGCCCAAACCAAGGCTAACTCCCTCGCCAGCATGGGGACTATCGTTGGAAGCTGGCGATGCTCTGGGAGTGACTCCCCTGGGCTATGCCCTGGCCGCAGGCCACAAGGAGGCGACTCAAATGTTGTTGCAGGCTGGCGCCGATCCTCACTCTCTCGATGCCCAGGGCCTTACTTCCTTGCACCTGGCCGTAAGGGGAGAAAACCCTGCTCTCGTTGCGCTCCTTTGCCAGGAAGGGATAGACCCTCAACAGGCCGACGATTGGGGCTGGACCCCTTTGCATCTGGCTGCTTCTCTGGGGCATCTCAAAATGATCCAGACCCTCTTGCAATCTGGCGCCTGCCCTGGGACACAAAATCATCAGGGACAAACTCCTTTGCACCTGGCTCTCAAACGATCTACCCCAGAGGCGGCTTTGCTTCTTCTCCAGTCTGCTGATGAGGCAACGATTCATCTGAGCGATGGTCACGGTCGTACAGCATTGCACGAGGCCGCCTCGCGAGGGCAGGCCCCTCTGGTGCGTCACCTCCTGCAACGGGGAGCGGACCCTCTGCACGCTGATCGTTCCGGGCGGTTGCCTCTGCACGAGGTGGCTTCTATGTGTGGGGTCTACGACGAACTGTTGGGCGGCATCGCTGGTGAGTTGTGGCGTGACGCTTCTGGCAAACTGTGGCGTAACGCTTCTGAGGGGGTGGGCGAGGGATTTGCCGGGGAAGAGAGCGTCACACCCCCTCTCCGTAACCCTGGCGTGGAGATTTCAGGCGGCGTCCACCACAGCGAGGTCTGGGAAGAGAGCGTCACACCGCCCATCTGCAATAGTGAACTGCTTGGGCAAACAGCCCGTCTTCTCTTGCTTGCGGGTAGCCCCCCCAACGCCGTAGACGAACAGCGCAACACGCCTTTGCACGACGCAGCCAACGCCAACAACCTCGAAGTCGCCAGAATTTTGCTTGTCGAAGGCGCCGAACCCTCCCGCCCCAACAGCGCAGGACAGACTCCCCTCCACGAGGCCGCCGCCTACTGCTGGCTCGAAGAAACGGGCGCTGTCATGGTCCGACTCCTCCTCGACTACGGCGCCAATCCCGCTCTCCAGAATCGCTCCCAACAAACTCCCCTT
>CAZIVQ010000344.1:0-5313 GCA_964542415.1 uncultured Bacteroidia bacterium
ACCACCGAGATCTACACTCTTTCCCTACACGACGCTCTTCCGATCTGCCACATCGCTCATCGCTTTTTACCACGGAGGGCACGGAGGTTTTGCCATGCAGGGCGTAAAAGGTCGCAGACATGCGACCTTGCGGTCTCAGGTCGCTCAGTCGCTTGTCGCCACATCGTTTATCTCATTTCTCATTTCTCATTTCTCATTTCTCATCTCTCATCTCTCATCTCTCATCTCTCAATATCCTATGTCCAACGAACGCATCATCTCCCTCTTCGTCGACCAAAAAGCCTACCTCAGCGGCCATGTCGACGTAACCGAAAAGCTGTACGAGATTATCCCCGAGGAAAAGATCGAGGGCATCAAGTACATGATTCCTAATGCCTCAGAGGATGGCATCTACTTCACCATCGTGGTGATCGAGAAGAAAAAGAAGACCCCAGCCAGGATGGGCTTTGCCGGGGGCTGAGGATAAATGGGCCAGGGAGCCAGCAATGCCAACTTCTGCGTTGTTTCTGCGTTTATTTTTAGCGCTAATTTATCCTAATCCACCATAATCCATTTTCCTTCATGGCCAAATCCCCAATGGATCGCACCATTATTCTCAGTCAATCAATCAGCCAGAAAGCCGTACAAGAGGTGGTCCAGACCATCTACCAGGTCAATGCCGATGACCAGGAAAAGCGAAAGCATTACAAAAAGTACAAACGAGAGCCCATCCGGCTCATCCTTAACACCTTCGGCGGCTCGGTCTACGATGGCTTGGGGCTGATCGCAGCCATCGAGCAATCCAAAACCCCCGTCCACACCACTGCCATGGGCATGGCCATGAGCATGGGGCTCTTCATCCTGGCGGCGGGAAAAAAGCGTTTTGCCACCCGCTACAGCACCCTAATGTACCACCAGATTTCCACCCACGTCTGGGACAGGCTCGAGGGCCTGAAGCAGGACCTCCAGGAAGGCGAGCGGCTCGAAGCCATCTGCGAAGACCTCCTCTTTCGCCGCTCCAAGCTCAAACCCAAGCACCTCAAACCCTACAAGCAAGGCAAAAGCGATTGGTTCCTCAGCCCCGAAGAGGCCCTGGAGCTAAAGCTGATCGACAAGATCATTTGAGTTCCCTAAACCCTGCCAGCGTTCCAAAAACCGCTGACAGGGTTATGTTACTCTCGCGCAGATTTGCAATCCGTGGGGGATAGCTCACCATTAGCAGCGGAGGACGCGCAAGCCGAGGTCGATGATGAACTCGGTCAGGCCTTCGTCGTCGCCTTTGGGGATTTCGGTGAGGCGAGGCAGGTGGGCGGCAAAAAAGCTCTGGTTATGGGCCGCTTCGACCAGGGTAGAAATCAGAGCAGTGGCGTAGGGGTAGTCAGGCTTGATTTCTTTGCCGATGTCGGCGATGCGGCGGCAAAGCCGCTTGTAGCTGAGGAAATAGCCCTCCTTGTTGTCGAGGTCCACTTCCTTGCTGAGGTAGGCCTTGGGCGACTCCGCCACCACGATGCGGTGCAGGGCGTCCTTGTTGATGTAGACAAAATCAGCCTCGAAGCGCTGAGGCTGGGAAATGACCCGCATGGCGATTTTGAAGCGCTCCTCAGCTGATTCGATGTTGTTGGTATAAAACATCAGCTGGTATTCCAGCCAGTTCCAATACCAGGAAACCAGGTAAATGAGGAGCTTGTGCTTGTTTTCGAAGTAGCGGTAAATCGAGGCTTCGGTGGACCCAATGCGCTCCGCCAATTTCTTGAAGGTAAAATGTTCGAAGCCAATCTCATCGATCAACTGAATGCTGTGCTCTACGATCTTGCGACCGAGCTTGCTGCTGTCCGGGTCCTTGAGGTAGACCCGCTCGTTTATTCTGATTTGTATCACCGCAGGAGAAGGTTTCTAAAAAGTTAGCGAGTAGTACGGCTGGGGGTCATAGCAAAAAAGAGAAACTGGTTAAAATGAAAATTTGTTGCTTTTCAAGCCGGATACAATAATAGCAATACTTCCCCCTTGTTACCAATTTTTTTGGCCCCAATCTCTGCAAGTGGCTACTTTCTGCAACCTTAGCCTTCCTTTCAAGGGAGATTAGTAACTAGCTCCCACCACGGCCCCGGACTTGTCGATCTTGAAAGACCGCTTACCCAACCGCACAATGGCCCGCCCCCGGACAAATTGGCCTGGCTCGCCGTACTGCACCGGGATTTCAATTTTGCCTTTGGGGTTGATGTAGCCCCATTTGCCATCCAGCGCTACGGCAGCGAGGCCATCGCTGAACGGTCGGGCACCCTGGTAGTAGAAAGGCACCACGTTGCGCCCCCGGGGGTTGATATAGCCCCATTTGCCGTCTGCCCGCTGCACCGCCGCCAGCCCTTGGCTGAAGACCGGCTTGTTGAGGTAAATCGCCGGGGTCACTTCCCTTCCGCTGCTTTGCCGCAGGCCATATTTGCCTTTAGGCCCTTGGTAGACCCATAGTCCGGTTTCTTCATCGCGGCTGCCCGTTTCAGCTTTTTGGCTGACCGCCGGAGCTTGGGGGCAGCTGTATTTGAGATAGGGCACGCAGTCCCCCTGCAAGTCGAGGTAAAACTGCTGGCCCCCTTGTACTACCAAAGCCAGAACCAGCTTTTGGTCTTTCTGAGTAAACAGCTCTACCTGGTCGTATTCGAACGGAATGACCGCCTTGCCATAGACATCAATGAAGCCCCATTTGCTGCCCGGCCGTCGCACCGCTGCCCGCCCAAAACTGAAGGCGTAGGCCCCGTCGTACTGAAACCCGATCACCAGGCGGTAGCCTACCCGGGTTTGTTGCTGCGCCGGTAGGGGCGCGACATAGCCATAGAGCCCTTCGCGCTGCGCCAGAATCAGGCCATTGGAAAGGTTGCCGACCAGGGTGATGGTGGGTTCGTACAAGACCTCCCCTTCAGCCACCGGGGCCCTGCGTTGTACCCGCTGAGGCAGGTCCTCGGCCGGAACCTGGACAAATGGACTCGACTTTTGGGAGATCGGCGGGATAAACAAGCTATCTCCCGTGGTTCTCGTTTCCTTGGTGATGAGGGTAGACTTACCGTTGGCGAGCACCGCCCGCAGGACCGCCCCCTCGCTAAAATCGCCCTTGATTTCCCGGTAGCGAAAGCCGCCAAACCGCCCGGCGTCGCCATTGCGGTCGATCATCCCCAGCAACTTGCCCTGCTGCACCTTGGCGTATCCGCGGAAAAAGCTCCCGGCTTCCTCGTATTGCGGTTCCAAAACCATCTGATGGGTTTCGGCATCGAGGTACCCCCACTGGCCCAGGCCCGAGGCCCGCACCGCATGCAAGCCTTCGAAGGCGGGCCGCACATAATCATAGGCAATGGCCCCGCTGTTGTCGATCAACACCTCCCGCCCCAATTGAGGCTCATACACCAGCGCCAGCCCGCCGGCAAAATCACCAGCCTGCTCGAAAGCCAGGGGAACCTGCAAGCGATGCAAAGTGTCGATAAACCCCCAGCGGTCTCCCTGACGCACCGCCGCCAACCCCTCGCCAAAGGGGCGCATTTCGTCATAGCGCAGAATGTCACAATTGCCTTCACCTATGCCCCTGGCCAGCCGGCACATATTCTGCTCCAGTTCCGGAGAGGTGGCATAGCGATGATAGCTGCGCATCAGCAGGGGCAAGAGCCCCGGCATGGACGGTAGCACCGTGCTATCGAGGGCCATCACCTGCTGGAGGTCCGCTAGCCCTGCCACAAATCCCAAAGAATCAGCCAGCGGATCTTCGCTTACGGCATAAATCGAAGCCAGGCCCCGGCCCAGGTAGAGCTGAGGGTCCCTGCCTTCGCCTTGCTTCTCGATCAGCCGGGTAAATTGCTCCTTGGCTTTGTCATACCGGGCTCGCTCATAGTTGAGCACCGCCCGGTTGAAGGCTGCGTACTGCCGCAGCAGATTTTGCTCAAGAACCTGAGGGGCGAAGGCCTCCACCTGAAAGCCGATGCCTCCGGCTGACACCAGCCAATAAGCGCCATCGGTGGTGAAGCTCACCTCCAGCGAAGGCAGGTTCTCGGCTGAGGGTTCTTCCCTCATGGCTGACCGGCTCAGCTGCAATCCATCCAAAGGTAGCCGGAGCAACGGGTCGGTATATGGGGAAAAATCATAGGCTTGCAACATGGGCACCTGGTCGTCGCGGCGGTAGCCGAGGCTCAGCAGCATGCTGCCGTCGGGCCCAAAACGAGCCTGCTTGAAATCCTGGTTGAATACCCGCCGGGTGCGCAAGGGGCGTCCTTGCAGGTCCCAGAGAACCATGCGTCCATCCTGAGCGCCGGTAAGCACAAAGGCGTTGTCTGGAGAAAAATCGACCGACACGATCGGGGCTTGTTCGCCTATCAGGGCCACCAGCAGTTCCCCGGTCTGCCGGTTCCAGATGGCCGCCGTAGAGTCGGCTGAAGCGGTGGCCACCAGCCGCTCATCAGGGGAAATCGCTACGTCGAGGATCGGGCCAGAATGGATGTACTGAAGGTAGTGAATGGGCTGGAGGCTGGCGCGGTTCCAGATGATGGCTACCTGGCCTTCTCCGCCAGTGACGACAAACTCACCTCCCGGGGCCATGGCCAGGCTTCGCACCGTTTGCTGGTGTCCCACCAGGCGACCTGCCAGCAGGTTGGCGGTCAAATCCCATACCCACACTTCATTTTCCTGGCCGCTGACCAGCCAGCGCTGATCTGCTGACCAGTCGAAGTCGCTAACCGGTACCCGATGGGCCAGGGTTTGCTGCAACTCCAGCCGGTCGCGGCTCAGCAGGCGCAGGTTTTCTCCCCGGCTGCTCCAGATCTGTTGTCCCCCCCGGCTGAGACGAGCCTGCCTCAGCTGGGCTTGCAGCATGAGCGTATCGGTTTGGCTGAGGTTGCCACTTTGTCCGGGAGGAATGAGCGGTTGTAGGGCAATGGTCCGCACGAAGTCGTAGTAGGTTTCCTCCAGCAGGGAATCATTCTGGCTTACCTGGCAAATCTCATAGTGGGCCAAGCCACGGTGATAGTAGTACACCGGGTTGAACTGGTCGAGCTGAATGGCCTGGGAAAACGCATTGTAGGCACTGCCCACGTCTTGCTTCCGGAGCAGCTCCAGGCCTTGCACCGCAAAGTAGCGGGCACTGTCTACCCCATTTTCCAATTTGTAATATGCCCCATTCCGCTCGACGATGTTGTTGGGTTTTTGGAACAATACCTTCAGCTCCCCCAGGTCACTGAGGCGGCTGACATCATTCTCCCGAAAGAAATTGAGCACCGGCCACAGCAGCAGCAGCAGCACGGGCAAGAGCAGCGCCCAGCGTACCCAAGCCCGGAATCCCATGAGTGGCATGCCCTTACGAAA
>CAZIVQ010000345.1:0-5312 GCA_964542415.1 uncultured Bacteroidia bacterium
CCACATCGCTTGTCGTTTTTTACCACGGAGAGCACGGAGGGTCATTCAATCGCTCGTCGTTCAATCGCAAATCGCTTGTCCCCCCATCGCACGTCGCTTACTCCTCCACCAGCTGAAAAAAGCGCGCCGCCCAGTAAGTGTAGAAAAAGTCGACGTCCACCGCGAAGGGACCGGTGGCGCCGCCTTGCTTGGGGCCTTCGCCGGGGTCGACGGCCAGGGCGTGGCCCATCTTTGCCACCTCGTAGGTCATGACCACGGCTTGCTGCCGGTCATTGCGGTAGATGCGGCGCAACACGTTGGGATGGTTGTCGAAGACCGGGGTTTCCTCGGGCTGTTGGCCGTTGGTGCCGTGCAGGTGGGTCCATTGGTCGACCAGTTCCTGCATGTTTTGCTTGCTCACCACCGCGTCTTCGGCCCCGTGGAAAATGACGATGTGGGGATATTCGCCCGCATAATCGGGATTTTGCTCCGCCACCAGGGCCCCCCATTCGTCGGGGGTCTGGTCGACTTGCCCCTGCATAGCCGGTAGCGCGCCCGCCAGCGAAGTGGAAGCCTTATACGGCAGCCCAGCCATGATGGCCCCGGCCCGGAACACCTCGGGATAAGCCGCCAGCATCACCACCGTCATGCAGCCCCCGGCCGACAAGCCGGTCGCATAGGTGCGCGAAGCGTCCACGGGATAATGTTCATACACATAATCCACCATCGAACGGATCGACATGGCCTCGCCCTGGTCGCGGTTGATATCTGCATCTTCGAACCAGTTGAAGCAGTTCTGGCCATTGTTGGCCGCATGCTGCTCCGGATACATCACAATGAAGCCGTAGCGGTCAGCCAGGTCGTTCCAGCCCGTCTCTTTGGCGTAGGTTTCGGCATTTTGCAGGCAGCCGTGCATGGCCACCACCAAGGGCACGTTGCCATTCAGCCCCTCGGGCACGTGTACGTAGAAGTTCAGCTCGCCCGGGTCGGGCCCAAACGCTTCGATTGCTTTCATCTGTGCAGGACTATAGGTCGGTTGGCAGGAAAGAATCCCAAGCAGGACCCATCCTGAGAGCCAGGCCATGAAGTTTGATCGCGGAGAATAGGTCATAAACAGTAGATTTAGCGAAGGAAAATAGCGATTTTCTTTCTGCCGATACAGGTTGCCTGGTAAAAACGAGGAAAGACCCGGCGCACCCCAAATGGCCGCCAGGTCTTCTCTCCGTTAGTCAATGGCGGGCAGGTTGATCCTCACCTCCACGTTGATCATGCGACCGATGGCGGGCGAGGCCACAAATTCGCGCACGTCGCTGTTGAAGACGTTGAGCACCTGGGCGCTGGCCGTCAGGTAGGAGTTGAACTGGTAGCCGGCGGCGAGGTCGAGGTTGAAGAATCCGCCCAGCGGGCCTTCGTTGAAGTCGCGCCCCACCCGTGCGCCTTCGACCACAGGCGAACCACCGTAAACGAGGTCTTGGTTGGTCGCGGCGGCCACGTTGATGCCGGAGAAGAAATCATAGGCTGCGACGTAGCGGCCAAAGGCATTGGCAAAGAAAGCGCGGTCTTCGCCCAGGTCCTTGCGGTAGTCCAACCCAAGCCCAAGCTTGTGGGCCGGGGTGTTGATCGGCAGGTCGTTGACATCCACCTTGCCATCGCCGTTGCCATCGTTGTCGAGGTCTTCTTCATCCAGGCTAAAGCCAAACCAGGAGTAGTTCAGCCGCAGCGACACTTGCTGGTTGAAGGCATACTGCAAGCCGAAGTCAGCCCCGTAGGTGTTCACTTTCCCAAAGTTCACGTAGGTGAGGACAAAAGGTGCCCCTGCCTCAGTGACCCCTGGCACGACCTCGGTCATGGACACCTCCCCGCGCTGGGTCACGGTGCGGCCGCCGGAAGCGATGTTGATGGCTGGGCTGAGGAAGTTTTGAGAAATGTTGTAGTACGCATTGACATCAAGGTAGACCTTGCTGCCCAGGTTGCCTTTGTACCCCAGCTCGAGGGTATTGATGGTTTCTACCTGCAACGGATCGATCACCGTGCCGTCGCTGAGGGTAAAGCCCGCGCCATTGCCCAACAGCAAGCCGCCGAAGAGGTTGCCTTCCAGGTTGAGGATGGTCGGCGCAGCAATACCTTTGCCATAGGTCAGGCGGAAGGTCCCGGCATCGGAGAGGTAGAGCAGAGCCGCCCGCGGCAGGAAATTGAAGCCGTAGAGCTCGTGGTAATCAGCCCGGGCCGCCGCCAGGACCTTGAAGCGGTTGTCGATCAGGTACTCCATCTGGGCGTAGCCCCCCACCTGGTTGATGGTGATGGGATCCTCGCCGCCCCCGTCGAGCAGGTAGGTGCCCTGGCTGTTGGCGATGTCGAGCTGGTGCTGCACCCCGGTGATCAAGCTGAAGCCGTTCCAGCTGTTGTTGTACTGCACTTCGCTGTTGAGGCGGCGGGAATCGTCGATGAAGATCGCTCCCCGCGGCAAGAAGAGGCCCGTGGTATCAGAAAGCGGGAAATATTGGTTGCTGTAGGAACGCTCGTTGGCTTCTTCCTCACTGAAACCATTGGCCAGTAGGTTGTAATAGTTCTGCGTACGCTGGTTGATGGCATAGGTAGAATCGGTCTTGGACCAGGTGCCATAGACCTGGGCAAAGAAACGCGGCGACTGGTAGCGGGCCTGCAGGTAGCTCAGGCGCCAATCCTTAATCTGGTTGCGCCCGGCGTTGGTGGGGCCGAGGTTGCTGCTGTTAGAATGCCCCGCCTGCAAGATCAGGTCGTGCTTGGCTTTGGGGGTGTAGACCAGTTGCCCTTCGGTGCGGTAAGAATGAAAATCGGTATCGAGTTCCAGTTCCGGGGCCACGCCATTGGGCGCGAAGGGGGTATAGACCGAGTCGACGAATTGGTAGTCGCGACCCTGGGTAAATTCGCCCGTCACTTTGAAGGCGAGCTTGTCGTTCAGCACCTGGGCGTGGCGCAGACGGCCGGTATACACGTAGGCAGGCGTCTCAGCCCCGGTCGCTTCGAAGCCTCCACCGAGGGCGAAGGTGGTGCCGGGATAGTCCCGGGGGTCTTTGGTGATGGTGTTCACCAGACCGTTGTGGGCATTGGGGCCGTAGAGGACGGCCGCCGGTCCGAGGATGATCTCCACCCGCTCAATGTCTTCTTTGACCACCGTATTGAGGGCACCCAGCGGCAAGCCCGTGGCGATGAGCGAAGAAAGGCGGTAGTCGTTGACTTGCAGGTTTTTGGGGTTGAAGGCGCTGTTGAAGCCGCGCACGTTGAGGCCGGTACCGACCACGCCGGAGCGGACGTAGTCCACGCCTTTTTGGCGAGCCGCCAATTCACCCACGTTAAAGGACGGCAGCTCCGCGATGTCCTGCGCCTTGATCACGTTGACCGTGGCGGGGGCATTGGTGATTTTTTCTGCCCGGCGCGAAGCCGAGATCACCACCTCTTCGCCCAGCAGGCCGGCGGCAGCAAGGCCCAGCTTCACCGTAGTGGTCTGCCCGCCCTTAACCCTGACCGTTTCGGTCAGTTCGTCGTAGCCGAGGTAGGTCACTTGGAGGGTGTAGGTGCCCACGGGCACCTCAGTGAAGCGGAAAGTGCCGCTCTCATCGGTGTTGCGCCCCAGAGCGGACTCTACCAGAATCACGTTGGCCCCGACAAGGGCCTCGCCAGAGGCGTCATCTACGATCCGGCCTTCCAGGGTGCCGGTTTGGGCCCAGGCCGTAAAAGCGGCGCATAGGGCCAGCAGAAAGGTCCAACTTCGTTTCATAGCGTAATAGTTAGTAGTCAGAAAGGTCGTAAGGGGATGAAAAGTACAGAAATGGATTCCCGTCAGGACGAGGGGTCCTGTGGCTAAGCTAGATCCAAGTGGGAGAGGGGCCGCAGCCTCATATCGAAGGTAAACAGCAAATCAGGGCTCGTGCCGGAGCAGAAAAGGGATTTTTGGGGTCGACTTATTAAAACACATCCCCCTCTATCTTCTTCAATCAACTTGTAGCCAATGACTTAGGGGGTTAGTATGTCGGGGTGGACTCATTGCTTTACGGCCGGGAACCCGGGAGGGGAAAAGTTTTTTTTGAATAGGCTGACAGCCTTAGCGAATTTTTCAACTATTTGGCAAGGCTACCATGGCAGCGGTTATCCTTTTCCTTTCGCTTATGTCCCCCTTCATCGCTCAGCTCCAAGACTCGCTCGCCCAGGACCAGATCGAATTCGTCCTCCAGCAGCTCAGGCAGGTGTTCAGTTTTGCCCAGTCTGACCTGAACCACGATGTGCTCATGCTTTCCGGGCGGTATAGTAAGCTCCGGTCCGACATTCGCAAGGGCATCCTTGATTTGTCCCAACAAACCCTCGAGCGGAACCAACTGCGGTATGCCACCCTGGAGTTGGTGACAGCGCTGGAAAAGCAACCGGCCTTGCTACGCACATTTCAGCAGGCTGAGACCGAATTGGCGACGGCCCAGCAAGCCAAGGGACAGCCCCCGCTGCTGTTAGCGGCCGAGCAGTCACTTTTTGAGCGGATGGCCCGGATCAAAGAAAAGCAGAAAACCTATCCGACCCTTTGGATTGATGACCAGCCCTCCTTTATCCAGCACGAGAAGGCCATCCTGACCACCCTTGGCCTGGAAATCACGGTCGCCACGACCTCAGCAGAAGCGGAAGAAAGGCTGCAAGGCGCTTCCTATACCTTGCTCCTCTCCGACCTCAGCCGCGAAGGCAAGCCCGATGAGGGCCTGCGGTTTCACCAGGCATTGATCCAGGCGGGGAGGGACCTGCCCCTGATCTTCTACACCGGCGAGGTCGACCGGAGCCGGGGCGTGCCGCCCTACGCTTTTGGCATCGCCTGCGAGCCCGAGGCTTTGCTCCATTTGGTGATGGATGTGCTGGTGCGGTAGCCCAATCGCTGGTGCGGCCGGAAATTGAAAATGAAGCAAATTTCCCCGTGTAGAAACCGCATCCGGGAAGGGAAGTTTGTGCGGAAAGGAGGGTAGGATTGGTAAAATATAGCGGTCCAACTACCTGCTGGGTGGGCAAGGGCCGGATTATGCCTCCTTCCGTATCTTCAATCCCGAAATCCGACCCAGCTACCTGAGTAGCTTCGTCCAAAAAATGGCTAACTTCCTGCTCATGCCCTTCCTCCTCGTTTTGCTCTCCCTCTTCTCCCCCGATAGCTTCCCCGAGCGCTGCCTTGGGCAGTGGCAGGGGACCATGTACCTGTATGCCGAAGGGAAGGTTCACGACAGCGTGGCGGTGACCTTCACCGTCGCCCGCACCGATACCGCTGGGACCTATACCTGGCGCACCGACTACCTTTCCCCTCAATACACCCTGAGCAAAGACTACCA
>CAZIVQ010000346.1:0-5305 GCA_964542415.1 uncultured Bacteroidia bacterium
TTCAAAATAGCTGGCCCCAACCAGCTGCTGGTCGTTTGCGTATTAGGACCGCCTCTAATTTGTGATCAAGAAAGGCGCTAACCAGCTTCGTGTATCATTGCTGCTCAATTATTTTCTGATGAATACCGCTTCCAAACGACGTATGATTTCCTATCCCTGGCGAGAGCTCGGGTTGCTGCTGCTCAAGGTTGTGCTGGCCCTGGGATTGATCGGCCTCACCACGATCGAGCCCGCCTGGTGGCAAAGCCTGAGCATACCGGTTCGCTACCTAGATGCCTTGCTGCTCTTCCTGGTGGCCCAGGTGGTGATTCACTTGCTGCGGATGACCATCATTACCGTCTATACCCGGCGCAGACGCCTGCCCCATGGTATCGTGGACAATTTCATTCTGGGGATCAATCAGATTGCCAGCATCGCCGTTTTCCTTGCTTTTCTCATTAGTGCCCTCTTGGTGCTCAATATCGACATACGGGAGGCCCTGACGGCCATTTCCATCGTGGCAGCCGCCATCGCGATCCTGTCCAAAGACTATGTTTCCAACATGATCAATGGCATGATCCTCATGTTCTCCAGTCACATTTCTCTCTATGACCAGATCCGGATCGGCGAGCAACGGGGGCGCATCGTAGACATCACCCTCATGAACATTCACCTGGTCAACGACGACGATGACCTGATCTATATCCCCAACAACGCGGTGCTCACCGAGGAGGTAGTCAACTACACCAAGCGGAAGGTGAAGAAGGTCAGCATTGAATTTGAGATGAGCTATGTTCACCTCCAGCAGCTGGACGAATTAGAGGCCTACCTCCAGGCATGCCTGGCAGAATTTAGCCACTACATCATGCCCGGCAGCTACAACCTCAAGGTGGTCGAGATCAGAAAGGGTTCGGCCCAGCTCAAGCTCCAGTACGTGCTGCGCGGAGAGTCCAAAAAAGAAGTGGAACGACAGATCCGCCGCATGACGGTCCGCAAAGTCATCGAATATGTGAACCGGGAGAAAAAAGAAGCCAAGCCCGGCTAGTGCTGATGCAGACATAAGCCTAAAAGAAAAACGGCCTAGGTTCGTAGCCCGGGCCGTTTTTTCAGTAAGAAAAAGCCATTGCGTTACTCAGTACAGCGCCATGTTGAACTGGGGTCGGTACTTTATGGAAAGGGGGTGTTGTTCCCCCAAATAATGAAACAAGGCGATACAAGCCCGCCGAGGCAAGTCATCCTGGAAGTCTTTGTCGATCATTACCACCTGAATGAGCTGCTTGAGGGCGGCCTCATAGTTACGCTCGACCAAGGCCTGCCGAGCTTGGTCCAGGAGCGAAAACACCTTGTCGGTCCCTTCGGCGTCGTGGAGGCTGGTAAGCTCGCTCAGGGTGCGAATGTCGCTGGCGCGGTCGGCATACTTGTGCCCAAGCTGAAATCCCTCCACCAGCGACTTGGCGCGCTCTGGCTCGTTGCCGACCAGGTAGCCAGCCAGGCTCAGGCGGGCTTCTTCCATTTCTGGATGGGTGGTTACCAAGGCTTCCAGCTCGGGCAGGGCGCTTTCATCTTGGGCGAGAATGCGTTGCTTCAGTTGCTGAAATGCCTCTTTTTCGGCGCTGGGAAGGTACTCCTCCAGCCAGGCTTCGATCTGGGGCTTGGGTAGCGCCCCGGTAAATTCACCGATGACTTCGCCCTGGAAAAACAGCTTGACAGCCGGGATACTCATGACTTTGTAGCTTGCAGCCAGCGATTGGTGGGCCTCGGTGTCTACTTTGGCCAGTTCCCACTGCCCCTGCGCCTCGACGGCGAGTTCCTCCAGTACCGGCCCCAACATGCGGCAGGGCCCGCACCAGGCAGCCCAAAAATCTACCAGGACCGGGACTTCCTGGCTGCGCTCGATGACTTGTGCTTGAAAATTGGTTACGTCCATGGAAAGATCAAAAATTGACGGTTAGCGGCAAACGCTGGCGGCTTCCTCCGCCGGTTCTAAGGCGGCAAAGTTCGCCTTTTTATCTGACAAATGCACTGGCCGATTGCTCCCGGTTCCCCAAGGACACGCTATGATTGGCTTCGCAGAAAAGCTTACGCTCCTGCTTTTTCCGCGTTTCAGTTTTAAGGCAGGTAAGAACCTTCCCTCATTCAGCGCATTTCTCCAGAAATCAGGGCCGCTGTGGACCACGTGAGGCAAAAAAAGGGGGTTTGTAGGGGGTATTGAGTAGAATTCAGCCATGGTCATTTTCCTGAATCAGGAAAGAATTTCTAAAAACACGAACTATTTGTTATCCTAATAACAGGTACTTTTTGAGGCAACCCTGCAAATGAGTTTTGCGGCTGCATGATTGGCCTCATTCAGGCCTCGGTCCCTAAGCACGGGAAGTTTCAGCTGTATCGCTGCTTGGATAAATCATCTGTCCCGGCTGTGACCCGGGAAAAGGCACCCTTGGCCGTATTTACTACTTATTAGCTCATCATCATTCTCAATTCATTGCCACCGTCATCCACACATTATGCCTTCCCTGGGCATGTGTTTCTGCAAACTCTTTCCGCCCAAAGCCAGGATTTGTGGTTTGCCCTGGAGAAGAAGAGCGGAAGGGGGGTTTATGCGAGCGAAAACTTCAGGGCAAAACTGGGGTACGAACCTGTCGAACTCCTGCGGCACTCCTGGCAACAATGGGTTCATCCCCAGGATTTGCCGGGCGTAGCGGCTTTTTGGGCAGAGGAGCCCTGGCGACATCCCGCTTCCCAGCCCCGCTTGGAGTTGCGGCTCCGCCACCGCAACGGAAGCTACCTGTGGTTTGAAGCCACCCTGACCCTGATTCCCAAAGAACTTGGTAATGGCCCGTATCTCGTGGGACAGCTCAGGGACATCTCCGCTCAGATGAGCCGTCGGCAGACCCATGACGAGGCCCTGGTCAACCTGCGCACCCTTTACCGATCTTCCCAGCAACTGATCCTGCTCATCGGAGAGGACCATCGGGTGCTTTCTATCAGTGAACAAGCCCAAAGCTATTACCATCGCCTGTTCAGCCGCCAAGTAGGGATCGGCGATAGCATGCTCGAATTGATTGCCCCCTCTCACCTTGCCAGCTTTCAAGCCAACTTCCGGCGAGCCTTGCAGGGCGAAAGTATCCAGGTGGAGGGTGAGCTTTCGCTTCCCGAAAAGACCTTCTACTTTGCCTTTCATTACCTGCCGGTGGTAGAGGAAAACGGGCGCATCCACCGGGTATTTCTCACGGTGTGGGACAGAACTGAGCAGCAGGAGGCCGAAAATGCCCTGCGCGAAAATGAATTCCGGTTTCGGCGGGCTATCCAGGGCTCCCAGGTACAAGTTTGGGAGCAAGACCTCCAGCTACGGTATGTCTGGATCTACAACCCCCATCCCAAAGTGCAGCCCGAGGAGGTGATTGGCAAAATGGACAGGGATTTTTTCCCGCCGGAGCAAGCAGCCCACCTCACCCAACTCAAAAGGGCCGTGCTCGATTCTGGAGTTCTTGCCGAGGAAGAAGTCCAGGTCACCGTGGAGGGAAAAACCTATTACCACGAATTGGTGATCGAGCCCAAAAAAGACGAGGCCGGAAACCTCGTCGGCATCATCTGCCTGGACGTCGACATCACGGCCCGGAAACAGGTAGAATTGGCGTTGAAGCAGAGCGAAGAACGCCTTTTCAAAGCCAATACCGTGTTCCGGGAAGCCGAAAAAACGGCTACCCTTGGGAGTTTTGAGTTGGACCTGAACACTTCCCGCTGGTATGTTTCTGAAGGCTGGAAGCAGATTCATGGCTTGGCCCAAGACGCCCTTGACTTCGAAGAACTCCGGTCACTCATTCATCCCGAAGACCTCGCCCGGGTCTGGGAGGCACTCAAAACCACCATGGCGGGGCATAAGCCTTATAAAGTGGAGCACCGGATCATCCGGCGAAGCGATCAAGCGGTCCGGTATGTCAGCGTACACGCCCGTTTCATCCGGGACCCGCAAGGAAAGCCGGTCAGAATGTATGGGTCGGTGTCGGATATCACCGAGCAGCAGGAAGTCCAGCTGGCCCTGGCCTCCAGCGAGGAGCGCTACCGCAAACTGATCGACCTCATGGATGAGGGGGTGGTTTTGTTTGGCCCCGATGGCCAGGTCAAGGCCTTCAATCACGCGGCTCAGTCCATCTACGAGCTGACCCCCGAAGAATTTGCCGCGCCTGACCCCAATCGTTTTCAGTACACCCGGGAAGACGGTAGCCCCATGCCCTTGTCAAACCATCCCGGCTGGATCACCCTGCAAGAGGGCAGGGCCGTGCAGAATGTGATCATGGGCCTAAAGCTGAAGGATAAGCTCAAATGGGTGAAGAAAAGCTCCATTCCCCTTCAACTGGGAAATGACCTCCGGCCCCATGCCTTGGTCACGGTGGACGACATTACTTCTCTCAAGGAAAAAGAAGCCAAACTCAGGGAAGCCAATGCCACCAAAGACCGCTTCTTTTCGATCATCAGCCACGACTTGCGCAGCCCGCTTAATGCCATCTTTGGCCTAACCGAAATCCTCGAAGCAGAGGTGAGGGAGAAAGGAGACGCGGAACTCGCGCGCATGATCGGCCTGCTCAAGCATGCTTCGGGCCAAGCCATAGACCTGCTGGTCAACCTGCTCGAATGGTCCCGGGCCCAGAGTGGGCGACTTTCCTTCGAGCCTGCTCCGGGGCAGCTTTTGTCCCTCGTGATGGAAACCCAAAAACTGCTGGAAGGAAGCTTGCAAGAAAAAAACCTCCATTTTTCGGTCGAGGTACCCGAAACCCTGTGGGTGGAAGCGGACAAAAACATGGTCCGCACCATTCTCCGCAACCTGGTTTCTAATGCCGTGAAATTTACCCCAAGCGGGGGCAAGATTAACCTGACGGCTTGGCTGGAAAATGACGCGGTCTATTGTGCGGTGACTGATACGGGGATCGGCATCAAAAAGCGGGATTTGCCGAAGCTTTTTCGCCAGGACCAGCATGTGAGTTCCTTGGGGACCCGCAAAGAGAAAGGAACCGGTTTGGGACTCATTCTCTGTCATGATTTCATCGAGCGCCACGGAGGCACCCTCACCGTCGAGAGCGAGCCGCAAAAAGGCGCTACCTTTACCTTCTCTTTGCCGCTGGCTCCTGCTCCTGTCTAACGGGAGTTCGGCGTGCTATTTGCTGGTTATCAAACAGTTGCGGTGTCATCCCGAACCCGCCTGTAGGCGGTTGTGAGGGATCTTGCCTTTCCCGGCCTACCAGCCGTAAGCTCGGCCGGATTCGGGCTGCTGCGTCCTTCCTCCGAAGGCGGACTTTCAGCCTGAGGCGGATCTTCGATAATCCGGCCG
>CAZIVQ010000347.1:0-5304 GCA_964542415.1 uncultured Bacteroidia bacterium
GCATCTAAGGATCTGTGTTCTCCGTGAAATTCCTACCGGTTTCACCGGCATCCATGATCCGTGTCCTCCGTGGTAAAAAAAAGAGGATTGAGGAAACGAACACCCTTCCAAACGACTCGCAAAACTAGCGGGTGCAAGCTTGCTTGGCAAGGCGTAAAGGCTTTTTCTGAAAAACCCTTTAGGTTAGCTGAGAGTTTAGGTTCTGCTCACAAATACCTCGTCCCACTCCCTTCTCTCATTTCTCTTCTCTCTTCTCTCATTTCTCATCTCTCCTCTCTCTTCTCTCATTTCTCCAAAATGCTCCACATCGCCTGGTCTCCGCTCTACGCCCATCCGCTGCCGCCCGGCCACCGTTTCCCGATGGAGAAGTACGAGTTGATTCCAGACCAGTTGCTGTATGAAGGGACGATACAGCCAGAAAATCTCTTCACACCTGAGATTTTGCCCGAATCGGATATCCTCAGGGTGCATACCGAGGCCTATTGGCACAAACTCAAGCATGGCACAATCACCGCCCGCGAAGCCCGCCGCACTGGCTTTCCCTACTCGCCGCGGCTGGTGCTGCGGGGACGCACCATCGCCCAGGGCACCCTCGACAACGTGCAGCACGCCCAGCGCCACGGCGTCGCCATCAACGGCGCGGGCGGCACCCACCACGCCTTCTCCGATCGGGGGGAGGGCTTCTGCCTGCTCAATGACATCGCCCTCGCCGCCCGCCACCACCTCGACCAGGGGACCTTCCGCCAGGCTTTGGTAGTGGACCTCGACGTCCATCAGGGCAATGGCACCGCCGAAATCTTCCGTGAAGAGCCTCGGGTGTTCACCTTCAGCATGCACGGAGCCGCCAATTATCCGCTCAAAAAAACATGCTCCGACCTTGACCTCGCCTTGCCCACCGGCACCGGCGACCGCGAATACCTGCGCCTGCTACGCGAAACCCTCCCCCGCCTGCTCGACGAAGTGCAACCTGACTTTGTCTTCTACCTCTCCGGCGTCGACGTGCTGGCCAGCGACAAACTCGGCAAGCTCGCCCTTAGCCGGGAAGGCTGCAAAGCCCGCGATGCTTTCGTGCTGCGTAGCTGCCATGCGGCGGGCCTACCCGTGGCCATTTCCCTCGGGGGCGGTTATTCTCCTCACTTCCGCGACATCGTCGAAGCCCATGCCAATACTTTCCGCTTGGCACAGGACATATGGTTTTAGGCGGAGCAGTGCCTGCTCTGCTCCTATTTCTTGCGGAAAGGGCAGGCGATGGGGGTGATCAGGAAGGCGTTGAAGGGATGGGGCACTGAGTAGGGACACGACCTGCCAAGTCCCTATTCCCCCAATCCCCTCACCGCCTCCACGCCCGGCCAGGGCCCGTCTCCCAGGGGCGGATCGTTTTTCTGAGCGGGGCCAGGCGTACTGCGCCCTTGATCCAGTACTTGCTGCATGAGCCGGGCCATTTCGTGGGCTTTTTCCGGCTCGCGGGCGTAGCGGTTGTCGCTTTCGGCGGGGTCTTCACCGAGGTGATAGAGCTGGTAAGGGGGCAAATCCAAGGTATCCATGGCCTGCGGCCTGGGGTCGCTCCAGCCGCCCGAGCTGCCGTCAAAAATCAGCTTCCAGTCCCCTTGCCGCAGGGCAAAGGTCCCATTGATCGAGTGGTGGACCGTATGGGGGCGCGCGAAGGGGGTGGCCGGATCGGCATCTAGCAGCGGCAGCAGGCTGTAGCTGTCTTCACCCGCCCCGGCGGGCAACTCGGCCCCCAGGAGGCCCGCACAGGTGGCCAGGAGGTCGGTGGTGCAGAGGGTGGCATTGCTTTCGCTGCCCGCAGCTACCTGCCCCGGCCAGCGAATGATAAACGGCACCCGGTGCCCCCCTTCGAAGATGTCGGCTTTGTGGCCGCGATAGCCCCCGCTGGGGTCATGGCCTTTGGCCCGCAGTTCCTCAAACTGCGCCCGGGGCGAACAGCCATTGTCGCTGATGAAGACGACCAAGGTGTTTTCCTTTACCCCCGCCTGCTCCAGCGTGGCCATCAATTTGCCCACATAGGCATCGAGCATCATTACAAAATCGCCGTAAAGATTCAGGCCACTTTTGCCCTGCCAAGGCTCAGCCGGTAAGATGGGCGTATGCGGCGAAGGCAGCGGCAGGTAGAGGAAAAAGGGCTGGTCTGTGGCCGCGCGCTCCTGCACATACGCCATCGACTGCCGAAAAAAGTGCTGGGTGACACTGTCGTGGAAGAAATCCGCGCCCGTAGGCCCTTCACGCCAAAAGCCCTGGTAATCGGGGTTGCCGGTCACCCGGTCGACCGGGGCGGTGGCCCGTTCGTTTTCGACGTAGAGGTAGGGCGGCATGTCCAGCGAACCGCTGTGGCCGTAGGCGTAGTCGAAGCCGAGGTCATTGGGAGAATGGCTGATGGGGGCCTGGTAGTCGAAGCCGCCGGTATCGTCCTGGGCCCAATTCCAGCCCAGGTGCCATTTGCCGATGAACGCGGTGTGGTAGCCGTGCTGTTGCAGCAATTTGCCTACCGTCAGGCGGCTGGTGTCGATCAGGCCTTCTGAGTTGCCCCCGAGCACCCCTCGCTTCAGCGGCGAGCGCCAGTTGTAGCGGCCGGTCAGGATGCCGTAGCGGGTGGGGGTGCAAACCGAGGAGGAGCTGTGGGCATCGGTAAAGCGCATGCCCTCGGCGGCGAGCTGGTCCAGGTGAGGAGTGGGGATTTTTCCTTCAGGATTGAAGGCCTTAACGTCGCCGTAGCCGAGGTCATCGGCCAGGATGTAGACGATGTTGGGGGGCGAAGAAGTTGTTTTTGGAGCCTGGCATCCAAGCCAAAGGCACCAGCCACTGATTGCGAGCAGAAGGGGAAGTTTCATGTTTATTTTTAAAATGGTAAAAGTAGAGAGGAATCTCTTTTATCCCAAAACCAGTGGCGCCCCCTACCTTGCCCCTTCTAGCTTATCGTTTTTTCAAGCTCTCCAGCCAGGGAGGCGACATATTTCAGGCTCAAAGCTTCTCGCTTTACCTTTCCTGCACTAATTTCGTAGAAAGGAGTTACCCTGCTTCTTCAACTTTTATGAAGGAAAAACCCCGCTCATCCAAGGAAACCCAAGAAGAGGAATACCAGCGCTTTGTCTGGACCAATGTCCTGCGGGGCATCGCTTGGCTGGTCGGCATCATCATGCTTTACCTGCTGGCCCAGTGGCTGCTACCCGCAGATTGGAGCGACTCGCTGGCGCGCTTCACCGACAATCCTCCCTGGGTGTTTTTCATTTTCTTTCTCTCCGAAGCCTTTACCGGCCTCATTCCCCTCGAGTTTTTCATCATCTGGGCCAAAAGCGAGTCGTTGGGTACCTATTCAGCCTACGTGCTGTTGCTCTCGGTGCTTTCCTACCTGGGGGGCATGATTGCCTTTGGGATCGGGAGCCAGGTGAGGAATTTTCGCTGGCTCAAGCGCTTCTCTGAGCTAGAAACTTTCCAGCGCTACGCCACCCTTTACCGCCGCTACGGGGGCATTATCATCATCATTTCCTCCCTCACCCCCTTGCCCTTCGCCATCATCTGCTTTCTCAGCGCTACGTTTCGCTTTCCCTTCCGCCGCTACCTGCTCTACACCTCCATGCGGTTTTTGCGCTTCGCGGTCTTGGGTTGGTTGTTGTGGAAAATTGGAGCGTGAAGTGGGGGAGCCAGTCGTGCTCCCGCCTTACCCCCGCTCGCGCCTGATTGTCAGGCTGTATAGAGATTTAGAGAATTTGCTTGGGGGTTTTAACACAGCCTCAGCGTCCGGCGTGAGCAGGGTTCTCACCGGCTTTAGCCCCCGGCCCCCGAGCAGCCGTCAGCGTAGCAAATGACAAGCTAGCCGGGCGGCTTTAGCCCCCAGCCCCCAGCAGCCCTGCCAGGTAGGAGGACCGCCTACCCTACCCCTCCTTTTTCTATTCTCTCATTTCTATTCTCTCATTTCTATTCTCTCATTTCTATTCTCTCACTTCCATTCTCTCATTTCTCCATCAAGGCTGCTGGTTGAGGGACAACCAATAGGTGGTCATCAGGCGGATTTGTTCGCCAAAGCGCATAAAGTCGGGCTCTTTGAGCACATAGCTGTTGGCACCGGCCTCGAAAGCGGCTTGCAGGTCCTTTTGGTTGTTGGAAGAAGAAAGAATCACTACCGGGATAAACCGGCTACGCTCAGTGGCCCGGAGTTTCCGCAAAAGCTCAATGCCAGAAACCCGCGGCAGGTTGATGTCGAGGATGATGAGCTTCTGTTGCTGAACCTCGGCCTCAGACAGGCTTCCGGAAAAAAAAGCCAGCAACGCGTCCGCGCCTGAAAAGTGCTTCAGCTCAGCTTTGACGTTAAATTCTTCAAAAGCCAAACGCACCAGCTGGGCGTCTGCCACGCTGTCTTCTACCAATAATACCAAAGGCCCGGAACGAGGGGACGACATAGGGGACATAAGGAAACTTTCTTTGCCTACTGATCTAGCCTACAAAAAAGCTTAAATAAATGAGAAGTTGATTAGTATTTATTAAAAAAGTTCATCCACCCGAACTATTATATGCACTTCGGTATCTCTGTTTTTTCATGACGGCTTTACTCTCAGACTGCCGTTATGACATCAAATTTTTCTTCCCCATGCCAGAATGGCCGAAAAATCAATCTGGAAAGCAAATTGCTCTTCTCAATATGCTTTCTTCTGGCTATTCTCCAGGAAAAGCACGTTCATTTTATTCAGAATTCTCAGCCATGAACCTCAACCAATATACCCTCAAGGCCCAAGAAGCCATTCAAGGGGCCAGCGAAATCGCCAAAGCCTCGCAACAACAGGTCATCGACCTGGGCCACCTGCTGCTAGCCTTGCTTCAGCTCGAAGACAGCACCGCCCCCTTTCTTCTCAAGAAGATCGGGGCCAATCCTGCCTTCATCCAACAAAAAACCCAGGAGCTGATCGACGGCTACCCCAAAGTCACCGGTGCTACCGGCGGCCAATACCTGGCCAATGACCTCCACGCCGCCCTCGAAACCGCCAACCAAGAGGCGGGCAAGTTGGAAGACGAATTCATCAGCCTGGAACACCTGCTCCTGAGCCTGGTCAAATCCCAAAATGGCGTGGCCACCCTGCTCAAAGAACAAGGCGTGACTGAAAAAGCCCTGCGCCAAGCTATCCAAGAACTGCGCAAAGGCGAGCGGGTCACGGACCAGAATCCCGAGGGCAAGTACAATTCCCTCCAGAAATACGCCAACAACCTTAACGACCTCGCCCGCAAAGGCAAGCTCGACCCCGTCATCAGATCGGAAGAGCGTCGTGTAGGGAAAGAGTGTAGATCTCGGTGGTC
>CAZIVQ010000348.1:0-3928 GCA_964542415.1 uncultured Bacteroidia bacterium
GGCCAGCAAGCCCATGCTACCCAGGATGATGCCCGCCGTCAGCAGGTTACCTGGGGAATCATTTAATTGGGCAAATTCATGCATGCGCTTTCTCAAGTCTTTGATCATGGTTTGCTAAGTTAAATGCCGCTCAGCCTCCGCCTCCTTGGACCAGGTTTTCAGCTGGTGAAGCACGAACATAACGAAGCGTCAGCCTTATTCTACCCACCAGCCACCAACCCCTCTTCCCCAAAGCAGTGCTTCTTCCCCTCTTTACATCTTCACCTCTTCCCATCTTCCCATCTTCCCATCTTCACCTCCTCCCCTCCCTCCACCACCGGCAATTCAATCCGTGAGGGAAACTGCCCCGAACGATGAATAAAGTGGGTGGTAGGCAGACAAGCTTCCAGGCTGTCGCCCGGGCAAAGGTCGGGGTGGTAAGCAAAATTCTCGGCATCTGCGCCCGCGATGGACAGGCGGATGCGCGTCCCCGGCCGGAACAGCCAAGCCGTCGGCAGGAGGTCAAAGCGCAAAGAAAGCACCTGGCCATTCGCCAGGGCGCTGTCCTGCCATTGGCTTTGCTCGTAGCCATGCCACGGCAGCTCCGGCTGTACCTCCACCTCGCCGTCCACTTGCTTATCGGGGTCGCGCAGCTCGTGCCAGCCCGCCCGCAGTTGTCCTTCGCTGATGTAGATCGCCTCGCCATTCTCATCTACCTCCGAAAGGTAAACAAACACATCTCCATACGCCTGATCGGCCGAGAGCCACAGCTGCACCACCGGATGCCCGATCAACCGCAAGGGCTTTTCCAGCGGCGCGGTTTCATACACCAGGCATTTCTCATCCGCTTCGGTCCGCATCATCGGCGCTTTGTTCGGCATCTTGTGCATCATCCAGCGGTTGTGGCCATTTTTTCCATAACTCGCACTATGGGTAAAATCTACCGCATAGCTGTCCAACGCCGGGGCCATCGGGACGGGCGTTTGCAGGCGGTTTTCTGGCCCCAGAAAAAAGGCCTTCACCTGGGTGCTCGCCGGCGGCCAATGCGTCTCGCTCCGCCAGCCTTCGTTCATGACGTAAAGCTTAACGGGTTTTTCCTTGTCGATGCCGTTGTCGATGCCTTTGAGGTAATGGTCGAAGAAGCGCAAATGCTCCGTGGTCAATTGCTCCTGATATTCTCCCTCATAGTCGAAGCGCTTGCGGTAGCCCTTGGGAATGCCAGGAAAATGAAAGCGCGGGGCCATGAGCAGGTGAGAAGGGTTGGTCTCCGCCAAGGTGGCGTACAGCTTGGTGGTGCCACGGGTAAAGCCGTCGAACCAGCCACCGGCATGATAGAGGGCGATGCCACTTGCTTGGATGCCGTGCAGGTGGCTGCCCGGGCTGGTGGCCTGGTAGGTGAGGCTGTCGTAAGGCGCGGGGGCCCGAGAATCCAGAAAGCGGGCTTCCGGCGCGAGAAAGGACGTGACCGGCACGTTTTGGAGGTGCTCGCGGGTGGCTTTCCAGTAAAAATTCTCCTCCCGGGTTTCGCCGTCTCGGTAAATGGGCGGGTCGCCTGCGGCCCAGGCAGCTGAGTCTAGCAACGGCCGCTCATCGGTCAGCTTGCCGTCTCCATCCTCGTCGATGACCGGGGCGGTGGGAAAATAGCCATTTTTGAATTCGTATTCGTTGCGGTTCATGCGGCTGAGCCGCTCGCTGTAGCCTTCTATCCAGCGCTTGGCCATGATGCCGCCGGGGCGGTTAGCGCCGGTGAAAGATTCGAAGGCGATCACCTCCGGCATGATGCACTTAAGCGCTGCGGGCTGCTGAGAGGCGGTCAGAAACTGACTCCAGCCCAGGTACGAGGGGCCCATCATGCCCACTTGCCCGTTGCACCACGGCTGCGCCGCCATCCAGTCGATCAGTTCCTTGCCGTCTTTACCCAGCTCTGGCATCAGCGGCAGTTGTGAACCAAAGGAAGCGCCGGTGCCCCGCATGTCAGCGACCACGACCGCGTAGCCGTGGGCCAGCAAGGTTTCTAGTGGCTCATACACCTCCGCCTGGTCAAATTCTGGCCCTTTCCCTACCCCGATCACCTTGGCCAGCCAGCTCAGCAGCGGGCGCTGCCGGTCAAACATGTAGCTGCGGCCGTAGGGGGTGTAGAGAAAAATGGTAGGGAAGCTGGCCTGCTCCGGCCCGTCGGTGGGCAGCATCACGTCCACCGCCAGCTGTACCCCATCGGGCAGGGTCACATACTCGGCCTGCCAGGAATAGGTCTCATAAGCGGCTTCGGAAAAACCTTCATATTCCAGCGGGCGGCTGATGCGCGGGCTGTCCGGCTGCTGGGCCCACGCCATCAGCCCCAAACACAGCGAGAAAAAACTCAGAAAGATTCGTTTCATAGAAATGGGCAGAAAAGTCGGGAAAATTGGGACCAAAAACGCCGGATTGCTTCATGGTTGCTGGCTGCGCCGGTTTTTGACCAACACAAAGACACCTAGCAACACGCAAATGAGCGAAATAGTCAAGCCATGGCGGTCGACTGGCTGGCCTTGGGCGTAGAAGTAAAGCGAAAAACCAAGGGAAATGACGCCCAGGCCGATGGCCACAGCGCCCAGGATACGGATGAGCAGGGTGATATTCATGCCTGCAAGCTACGAATCCCTGCGGAGGAAAGTTGGGGAAGGCAGAGAAACGCAGCGAGGCAATGCTTCCTGCCAATCATCCCGGAACTTCGGCGTAGCCTCTATGTCAAAGCTTGCCAGCTTCTCTGAAGCGCAGCGGTTTGTCTCTGGGTCTCTGCCCCCTTGAAAAAAGCAGGTCGGAGACCTGGCGACAGCACGCGGTCGGTCAGAGACCTCCGCGAGCGCGATAATCCACGCCCGGAAATCCGGCCGAGCCTACGGCTAAATTTACTCCCACCGCAGCAGCAGCCGCTGGGCCGAAAAACCCGGCCCAAAGGCCAGCATCAGCCCCAAATCGCCTGCTGGTAAGTCCCGGTCCATGAATCGCTCCAGCACGTAGAGGACCGTGGCGCTGGACATGTTGCCATAAAGGCGTAACACCTCGCGGCTGTCTTCGATGCTTTTGCCTAAGGCCCCCAGCAAGCCATTGACCATCTTCACGATCTTTTTGCCGCCGGGATGAAAGACCAGGTGGTCAATCTGCTCGATGGTCAGGCCGTTGCGGGCCAGGAATGGATGCAGGATATCGGGGAAATGCCGCTCAATCTCCTCAGGGACTTTGGGGTCGAGTACCATGTGAAAACCGCTGTTGCGCACGTCGTAGCCCATGAAGTGGAGGGCATCGTAGTAGTGATGCATGTGGGTATCTACGATGGCCGGACGGGTCTCTTCAGTGGGCCCGAGGATGGCACAAGCGGCCCCATCGCCAAAAATCGCCGCGCTGACCAGGTTGGTCATGCTGAAATCGTCTTGCTGGAAGGTGCTGGTCGGTGACTCCACCGCCAGCACGGCCGCCCGCTTGCCGGGATGGGCCCGCAAAAAGTCATTGGCGTAGATCAGGCCCGAAGTGCCTGCCGCACAGCCCATCTCCGTCACCGGCAGGCGGATGATGTCCTGCCGCATCTGCAAGCGGTTGATTAGGTAGGCATCCACCGACGGAATCATGAAGCCGGTGCAGCTGGTGGTGATGATGTAATCCAGGTCTTGAGGCGACAACCCGGCTCTTTCCAGGGCTCCTTCCAGCGCCTCCTGCGCCAGGTCGGTGGTCCGTTCAATGAACAAGCGGTTTCTGGTCGCAAAATCTTTGCTGGCAAACACCTCCGGCGCATCCATGATGCTATAGCGGCGGTCTACCTCGGCGTATTTGAAGATGCGCAGCACCTTGTCCTGCAGGCGCTTAGGCTGGCCGTCCAGCCATTGGTCGATCCAAGGGAGGATTTCTTCCGTAGGACGGGAAAAGGGCGGCAAAGCCTTGGCCACGGCGAGGATTTTTGGGGAAGAGGTCAAGA
>CAZIVQ010000348.1:4028-5285 GCA_964542415.1 uncultured Bacteroidia bacterium
AAGAGGTGAAGAAGAAAGTTGGTTTTCGAACTCCTTTGCGTCCTCTGCGAAAACTTTGCGCCCTTCGCGTTGAAAAAGGAAACCTTACCCCCGATTCACCACCCAAAGATAACGAAACGCCCATTGCCAGCGGATGTTCGGGTGAGTGATGGCCAAATGCCGGGCGAGGGCGGTCAGCTCGGAGCGGGTGAAGGCCTTGCGGATAGACAACAGGCCGTCTTGGCGGGCCATGGCGGTGAAGGGCAGCACGCGGGTGACCAGGGCAAACAGCCGATAGGCAAGCCAATGCCGCTGCAAGTCATTGATCACCAGGCCAAGGCGAGCTTGGGCGTGGAGTTGGGGAAGGAGCTGGCGCAGCTGTTGGGGATTGAAGTGATGCAAAAAGAGCGAACACAAAATAATGTCCCAATCTCCCGACAAGTCGGCCGTCTTGAAACAGTCGCCTTGCCGGAAGCTGAGTTCCGGCCAATCCCGGCTTTGCTCCCGGGCATAGGTCACGATGGACGGGTTGGCGTCGAGGCCGGTAGCCTCAATCTTTAGGTCTTTTTTGCGGGCCCAGCTGGCTAGGCCACGCAGCGTATCGCCACCGCCACAGCCCAGGTCCAGGACCTTCAGCGGCTGGTTGTTAGGCTGGCCTTGGGCCAATTCTGCCACCCCTTTCTGCACGGGACCATAGCCCCCCAGCCAGCGGTTGACCCAGCCGAGCTGAACGAGCGTGTGCCGCAACTCTTCGCTGTCGAGCGAGAAGTCGTCCATCAATTCGGGCTGGTCGAGGCGCGTTTGGAAAGAAGGCAGCATAGGGTAGGGGAGAAGGGCAAGTATACTGTTTTGGGCTTCTCTTTACAACTTCCGCTACCCATTTGCCCCCGATTCTGTTACTTTTGTCTCATGGACCCCACCAAGCTTAGCCAACACATCAAAGCCGCCGGGCAGGCCCTGGGCTTCGACCTGGTGGGCATTTCGAAGGCGACCTTTCTTGAAAAAGAAGCCCGCGACCTCGAGCAATGGCTCAAGGAAAACCGCCATGGGCAAATGGGCTACATGGAAAACCATTTCGACAAGCGGCTCGATCCCCGCAAATTGGTCGAAGGGGCCAAGTCGGTCATCTCCGTCATCCACAATTATTTTCCCCAACCCCAGGACCAGCCCCGCGATGATCGCCCCAAAATCTCCCGCTATGCCCAAGGCGAAGACTACCACAAGGTGCTCAAGCGCAAGCTCTACGCCCTTTTCCGCCAACTGCCCGAGCTGGCTGGC
>CAZIVQ010000349.1:0-5259 GCA_964542415.1 uncultured Bacteroidia bacterium
AGCAGAAGCTACGGGTCTGGCTGCCATCGCCAAAGACGGTGAGGTCCTCGCCCCGCAGCGCCTGCCCCATAAAGGCCGGCAGTACCCGGCCGTCGTCGAGCCGCATGCGGGGGCCGTAGGTGTTGAAAATCCGCACGATGCGGGTCTCTACCCCGTGGTAGCGATGGTAAGCCATGGTCATGGCCTCCATGAAGCGTTTGGCCTCGTCGTAGCAACCGCGAAAGCCTACCGGGTTCACATTGCCCCAGTATTCTTCGGTTTGCGGGTGTACCAGCGGGTCGCCATAGACCTCGGAGGTACTGGCGATCAAGACGCGGGCCCCCTTCTCCTTGGCCAAGCCCAGGATTTTATGGGTACCTAAGGCCCCGACTTTGAGGGTCTGGATGGGGATCTTGAGGTAGTCGATGGGGCTGGCCGGCGAGGCAAAATGCAGGATGTAGTCCAGCCGCCCTTCGACGTAGGTGTAGTCGGTCACGTCGTGCTTCACAAAGCGGAAGCCGTCGCGCCCGAAGAGGTGCTCAATGTTGGCAAGGTTTCCGGTAATGAGGTTGTCCATAGCGACGACCTCATAGCCTTCAGCGAGAAAGCGATCACAGAGGTGCGAGCCAAGAAAGCCCGCGCCTCCGGTGATCAGCACTTTTGGGGTGTTATTCATTCGATGGAGAAGAGATGGTTTCAGGAGTAATGATCGATTGACGGCCGATGGAATGGTAGGTAAGGCCAGCGGCTTTGATGGTTTCGAGGTCGTAGACATTGCGGCCATCGAAGATCAGCGGGGCTTTGAGGCTCTGCTTGATGCGGTCGAAATCCGGGGCGCGGAACTCGTTCCACTCGGTCACGATCAGCAGGGCATCAGCCGCACCAACGGCCTGGTACATGTTCTCCACAAATTCGATCTCCAGCTCTGGATGGTAGGTCTGTACCGCTTCCATGGCTTCGGGGTCGTAGGCTTTCACTTTGGCCCCCATCTCCAGCAGCTTCTGGATGATGACCAGGGCGGGTGCCTCGCGGATGTCGTCGGTATTGGGCTTGAAAGCCAGGCCCCAAACGCCGAAGGTTTTGCCGGTGAGGTCAGTCCCGAAGTGAGAAACGATTTTCTCCACAATGACCGACTTCTGGGCCTGATTTACCTCCATCACCGAGTTGAGGATGCGAAAATCGTACCGGTACTCCTGCGCCGTCTTGAACAAAGCAGAAACGTCCTTGGGAAAACAAGAGCCGCCATAGCCTACTCCGGGAAAGAGGAAGCGCTTGCCGATGCGGGTATCGCTGCCGATGCCCCGGCGCACGTTGTCGACGTCGGCCCCCACTAGCTCGCAGAGGTTGGCCACCTCATTCATGAAAGAAATCTTGGTCGCCAGGAAGGAGTTGGCGGCGTATTTGGTCACCTCGGCGCTGCGGCGGTCCATGAAAATAATGGGATTGCCGGACATGACGAAGGGCTTGTAGAGGCGGCGCATCATCTCGGTGGCCTGATCAGACTCAGAGCCGACCACGATGCGCTCGGGCTTCATGAAGTCCTGCACGGCAAAGCCTTCCCGCAAAAACTCGGGATTGGACACCACGTCGAAGGGCATATCGGTCAAGCCCGCGATGGCGTTGTGGACCTTATCGGCCGTGCCTACGGGGACGGTACTCTTGTTGACCACCACGCGGTATTCTTTGAGCAAGGTGCCAATTTCGCCCGCTACCCCCAAGACATACTTCAGGTCAGCCGAGCCATCCTCCATGGGAGGGGTAGGCAGGGCCAGGAAGATGATGTCCGAGGTGTCGACCGCTTCGGCCAGGGAGTCCGTGAAGGTAAGACGACCTTCTTTGGTGTTGCGCTCGAACAAGGTTTCGAGGCCAGGTTCGTAGATCGGGACCTGGCCAGCCCGGAGCTTGGCCAGTTTGTTCTGGTCATTGTCGACACAGATCACATCGTTTCCGGCTTCAGCGAAGCAAGTTCCGGTGACTAGGCCTACGTAGCCTGTTCCTACTACTGCTACTTTCATGTTGATTCCTATTAAAATTTGACAATTTACACATTAGTACTTACCCCTTTGAGCGCCTCAATGAGGTGCTGGGTGAGGTATGCTTGTTGGGCATCGTCGAGTTCAGAGTGCATGGGTAAGCTCAGGACTTCAGCTGTCAACTGCTCCGAAAGGGGCAAGTCGCCAGCTTGGTAGCCATAACGCTGGTAACCGGCCTGCAAATGGCTGGTTATGGGGTAGTAGATCATATTGGGGATGCCTTGGGCATCGAGTTGAGCCTTGACCGCGTCGCGCAGGGCACGCCCGGCAGTGAGGCGAAGGGTGTACTGATGGAAGACATGTGTGGCCCCCGGCATGCGGTAGGGAAGTTCCAGGCCGGGGATGTCGGCCAGCAGTTCGTCGTAGCGATCGGCTGCGGCGCTGCGGGCCTGGTTGTAGGCCTCCAGGTGCTGGAGTTTGACCCGCAAGATGGCGGCCTGCACCGCATCGAGGCGGCTGTTGACGCCGACGACCTCGTGCAGGTAGCGCTCGTTGGAGCCGTGGTTGCAGATGGTCAGCAGCCTGGCTGCCAACTCGGCATCGCGGGTAAAAAGGGCTCCACCATCGCCAAAAGCGCCGAGGTTTTTGCTGGGGTAGAATGAAGTGGTGCCGATGTCGCCGATGGTGCCCACGCGCATTTCTCGTCCGTCGGAGAAGCGATAGGTCGCGCCGATGGCCTGGGCCGTGTCCTCTACTACGTGGAGCCCGTGCTTCCGGGCGATCTTCATGACAGGCTCCATGGGGGCCGGTTGGCCAAAGAGGTGGACCGGCATGATGGCCTTGGTGCGGGGGGTGATGGCCGCTTCGAGGGTGGAGGGGTCCAGGTTGAAGGTCCTGGGATCGACCTCTACGAAGACCGGCTTGAGCTGTAGCAGCGCAATCACTTCGACCGTGGCGATATAAGTAAAGGAAGGCGTGATCACTTCGTCACCCGGTTGTAGGCCGAGGGCCATGAGGGCAATCTGCAACGCATCGGTGCCATTGGCGCAGGGGATGACGTGCGGCACATCCATAAAAGTGGCCAGGTCTTCAGTAAAACCTTTGACCACCGGCCCGTTGATATACTGGCCCGAGCGAATGACGGCCTGCACGGCTTGGTCTACTTCGTCGCGGATTTTTTCGTATTGGGTGATGGTATCCACCATGCGGATATTCATAAACAGCAAGGGTTTACAAGTGAAAGAAGAGCAAGAAATAAAGGGGAAGGAACGCGGCGATCCGGAAAGGGGAAATATTTGTCGAATAGAACATTTTCTCCTTTCAGCAATCACAGCAAATGTACCAATTTATCTCTATACATGAATTGCCATTTCCCCAACCGGTAGAGATGTAGGCTAACTGGTAACAAACCAAACTCAGGAGGGAAATACGTGGGGGAGAACTGGTTGTCAATGTGGTAGGTAAGCCGTTAATTGCGCCAAAAAGTAAGCCTTCTCTTGCATGCGATCAACACGCTTTTGGCTCCAACCCTTCATGCGCGTCCTTTTCGGGCTCGGACTGCTCCTGGCGGCCCTGCTTCCGGTCCGCGCCCAGCAGAGCCTGCCCGATTCCAGCATAGCCCTCACCCTGTTGGAAATCACCTATCAGGGCTCGCTGCCGGGCGGAGATTTTGGCGAGCGCTTTGGCTACACCTCCCAAATGGGCCTGGGGGTGGCGTATAAGTTCCGTTCGCAGTGGTATGTCGGCGGACACTTTCACCTGCTTTTCGGGGGGGGAGTCAAAGAAGATTCCATGCTACGGTACCTCACCACCCCGGCCGACCTGCTCATCAATGAGGAGGGCCTGCTTTCGGCCTACGCCCTGCGCCAATGGGGCGGCACCGCTTCGCTGCGGTTCGGGCGGCAGTTTCCGGTGGCTTTTTCCCCCAATCCTAACAGCGGCCTCTACCTCGAAGTGGGGTTTGGGGCCATCGCCCACCGCATCACCCCCGATGCCATCGAAGGCCCGGTGCCCGCCATCGAAGGCGACTACCGCAAAGGCTACGACCGCCTCACCTTCGGCTGGGGCCTCACCGAGTCGGTTGGCTACCGCTATTTCGGCAACAAAGGCTACGTCAACTTTTCCCTCGGCCTCGATTTCGGCCAATATTTCACCCAAGGCCAGCGCTCCGTACAGTTCGACTCCGGCCTGCCCTACGATGCCTCCCGCCGCGAGTTTCTCTATGGCTTCCACGTCAGCTGGATTTTTCCGCTTTACGAGCGTGCGGCAACGGTGTATTTTTGGTGAGAAATGAGACGAGCGATAAGCGACTGGGCGATGAGCGACGAGCGATCGCCCCTCTACACCCCTACACCCCTACTCTCCTATCCCCTTTTTGACATCTTCCCATTTTGCCTTCTTCCCTTCTTCCCCTCCTCACCTACCGCATGGGCATCTTGGCCTACGGCCTGCTGCTGTGGCTGATGGCCCCTTTTCACGCCAAGGCGCGGCGGTGGGTGGCGGGTCGTCGTGACTGGGAGGCGAAGCTGCGGGCGGCCACGGCGGGCGAGGAAAGTTGGATTTGGTTTCACTGCGCGTCTTTGGGCGAATTTGAGCAGGGGCGCAACTTGCTGGAACGGCTGCGAGCCAGCCATCCGCAGCATAAAATGCTGCTGACCTTTTTTTCTCCCTCGGGCTATGAGGTGCGGAAAAATTATACCCAGGCGGACCACGTCTGCTACCTGCCGCTGGACCGGCCGGGGGCGGCGCGGCGCTTTGTGGACCTCGTGCAGCCGGTGCTCACGGTCTTCGTGAAGTACGAGCTATGGCTGGAGGTCTTGGGCGAATTGCGGCGGCGGGAGCGGCCCGCCCTGCTGATTTCGGCGCGCATGGGGCCGGAGAGCCGCTTTTTGCGCGGCTGGCTGGCTCCGCTCTACCAAGAAGCCCTGGCCGGCCTGGCCCAGGTTTTCACCCAGGACGAGGCCACCGCCCAACGGCTACGGGCCCGCGGCCTGGCCAACGTCACCGCCAGCGCTGACACCCGCTACGACCGGGTCGCCGCCAACCGGGCGGGCTTCCAGCCCTTGCCGGAAATCGAAGCCTTCAAAGGCGAACGGCTCTGCCTGGTGGCTGGCAGCACCTGGCCCCGAGGCGAGCAACTCCTCTTCGCGGCCTACGATGCGCTGGCAAAAAAGCACGATTTTTGCCTAATTGTTGCACCCCATGAGATCGATCAACCGCGCATTCAAGGCTGGATAGACCGTTATCCGGCGGCGAGCCTGCGCTACTCCGAGCGGAAACGGCTCGGGCCGCAGCACCGCATCCTCTG
>CAZIVQ010000350.1:0-2480 GCA_964542415.1 uncultured Bacteroidia bacterium
GCCTCCAGAATGGCAAAATATAGGATCAGAGAAGAAACTTCTGGACATTTTTTTTTCTATCAGCTGACGCCCCGGTTTGATGTAAGTAACGCGAGAAAAATAACCTCCCGATTTTGCGCAGAGATCTTGTTCGCAGACAAGGAAGAAAAACCGAATTTGGCGGGCCAAATGAGGCTTTTTCTGACGAAGTATGCGGGCAAGAGATCAAGTCAAAAGCGGAATTTATTTTTTGAGCGTTACTTAGTCTGATAATTCCATTCGGTTTGGCCTCGCTCTGCATAGATGGCAGCAAGGCCAGAGTAGATTCTCGCCACGCTTTCCCAAGCTGAATCGGCCCTGGCTTGAGGAAGCAGGGCTTGGTACTGCTCGATTGCCTCCTCATATCTCCCGACCTGCCTGATTTCATCTACCTGCAGAATGGCCGCAGCCAGTTAGGGGATCATGCAAACCGTATGCGCGGATAGGGAAAGGGGAGTATTAGTTTGGTCCAATAATAAGGATTTTTCAACATTAATAAAATTTTGCCTAAATGAAGAAAGTCGGAAAAATCAGCCCAAAGAGAAAGCCCCAAGAAGAAAGCCTGAACCCTCCCACCAGCCGGTTGCACATCCGCCGAAAAAGCCCTACTTTTGCCCCAGATTTTTTGCCCCCTGTCTGATCCTTCGATCTTGGGGAGGCATTTCCAAAAAATAATCGTTTGCATCGCCCCCGCGATGCGGCCCATAAGTAACTTTCCAGAACAAGACACATGGCAATTTCAGCTAAAGACGTCAACCGGTTACGCCAAGCCACCGGTGCAGGCATGATGGACTGCAAGAAAGCCCTGGTAGAAGCCGATGGCGACTTCGATAAAGCCGTAGAGCTGCTGCGTAAGAAAGGCCAGAAGGTATCGGCCAATCGGGCCGACCGAGAAGCCAAAGAAGGCGCGGTCTTTATCCAGGCCAATGAATACAACACCGAGGCTTTCCTCATCGAACTCAATTGCGAGACCGACTTCGTAGCCCGCAACGACGACTTCCAGGCCCTCGGCGAAGCCATCGCCCAAACCGCTGAAAGGCAAACCCCTGCCGACCTCGCCGCCCTCAAGCAGCTCCCCATCGAGGGCAAAGCCATCGAAGAGCACCTCACCGAAGCCATGGGTAAAATCGGCGAGAAGATCGATGTGAGCACTTACGAGCGCGTCAAAGGCGACAGCGTCGTGACCTACATCCACCCCGGGGCCCGCATCGGGGTAGCGGTGGCTTTCACCGGCAAGACCGACAAGGGCGTGGACGCCGTGGGCAAAGACGTGGCCATGCAGATCGCCGCCATGAACCCCGTGGCCATCAATGAGGATGGCGTGGACCCCTCCATCATTGAAAAAGAAATCGAGATCGGCAAAGACCAGGCCCGCAACGAGGGCAAGCCCGAGCAGATCCTCGAAAAGATCGCTCAGGGAAAACTCAAGAAATTCTTCCGTGACAATACCCTCCTCAACCAGGACTTTGTCAAGGACACTTCCCGCAACGTGGCCCAGTACATCAAGGACGAACTCGGCCCCGACATCGCTGTCACCGACTTCAAGCGCGTCCAATTGGGGGCCAGCTAACAAGGGTATGATTTTTGAAAAAAGAGAGTTTTCCGAAACTCTCTTTTTTTTTAGCTAGTACTTGTGGAGGGAAGAATTTAGCTCCGGAAGCACTAGCCTGCCACCTCCAGGGGCTTGCCCCGTGCCCACCCGCCTTTCCTCCTTTTTCTATTCTCTATTCTCTTCTCATTCTACCTCCCATGTCAACCAAGTACCAGCGCATCTTGCTCAAACTCAGCGGTGAAGCCCTCATGGGCGACAAAGAATTCGGGATCGACAACGAGATCCTGCGCCAATACGCCGCTCAGATCATGGAAATCAAAGAACTCGGCGTAGAGATCGCCATTGTGGTCGGGGCGGGCAACATTTTTCGCGGGGTACAGGGGGCTGCTTCTGGCATGGGCCGCGCCCATGGCGACTACATGGGCATGATCGCCACGGTCATCAACGCCATGGCCCTGCAAGATGCGCTCGAACAGCAAGGGGCTCAGGTGCGCTTGCAATCGGCCATCGACATGGAGAAGATTTGTGAGCCCTACATCCGCCGACGGGCCATGCGCCACCTCGAAAAAGGCCGCATCGTCATCTTTGGTGCCGGTACCGGCAACCCCTTCTTCACTACCGACACCGCTGCTAGCCTCCGTGCCATCGAGATCGACGCCGACGTCGTCCTCAAAGGCACCCGCGTCGACGGCGTCTACACCGCCGATCCCGAGAAGGACAGCAACGCCACCAAGTTCGACACCATCTCCTTCGCCGAGGTCCTCTCCAACCGCCTCAAGGTCATGGACATGACCGCCTTCACCCTCTGTCAAGAAAACAAACTCCCCATCATCATCTTCAACATCAACCAGCCTGGGGCCATGAAACGCATCGTGCAAGGCGAGACGGTGGGGACGTTGGTGAGTTGAGG
>CAZIVQ010000350.1:2580-5254 GCA_964542415.1 uncultured Bacteroidia bacterium
AAGGGAATAGGGCAGGCTGTTTTCTGTCGTAGGCTGAGCTGGATTGGTGCGCGGGCCCGTGCGTAATCCGGTTGCGACCATCCCTCAGACCCGCAAGAACCAAAATACCCGGCCTGCCATGGGCAGACCGGGCTTTTTCATGGTTGGGCCGGCTGGGTTAGTTACAGACGTCGCCGTCGGTATTGTTGGTGAAGGTGTTGCCGGTTTCGGTGAGGTTGCCATTGCTCTGGACGGCGATGCCACAGCCGCCGCTGTCGCGGAGGGTGGAGTTTTCTACCGTAAGCTGCCCGCCCTTGAGCAGGACATTGGCCTTGGTGTTGCAGCAGTAGACGTAGTTGCTGCCGCCATCCTCTATGGTCGCGTAGCTGATGCGGTTGTTGATATCGTTGGTTTCGATGTGGATGCCGCGCCAAGTACCTGGCTGCCCGCTTTCACTGCGGAAAATGACCGGTTCGGTGGCGGTGCCATTGACCGTAAAGCTCCCCTCGTCGTAGACGCCGAGGCCGGCATTGGTCTGAAATACCAGCTCGCTGCCCGCTTCGATGGTCACCGCTTCTACCAGGTCAAACACATCCCCCGCATCAAAGCGGTAGGGTACATTGGTCTTATCGATGGTTATTGGCTCATCTTCTGCCCCGGTGTTGAAGACCCCGATAAAGTCCTTGTCGTTACCGGTATAGTCAGAGCCCAGGCCGTCGAGTTCACCCAGCCGGTTAAATTGCACATAGAGCGGCAGTTCGTCGTGGCTGGTGATGGTATTGTTTTCGTAGTCGCTGAACTCAAAGGCCTCATTGGCCACCACCCCATAGCCTTTGCCATTAGAAACGGTGGAATTGGTAAGAGAAGCCTGTCCCGCCTCGAAGAAGATTGAACTGACCTCGTTGCAGCAGTAGACATAGTTGCTCCCGGCATCGGAGAGCTGCAAGTAGTCGATGCTGTTGAGGTTGTTATTGGTCTCAATGTTGATGCCGCGCCACCAGCCTTTGGTCGCTTGTTCGCCTTTCATAACTACCGGGGCGGTGCTGCTGCCATTGATGGCGAGGTATCCATTGCCATATACCCCCAGGCCGGCCCCTTGCTCCATGACGATTTCTACTCCGGCCTCAACGACGAGCCCTTCTTCGATGTTGAGGACTTTGCCCTCAAGCAGGTAAGGGACATTGATTGCTTTCCAGGTCACCTCTTCATTGATGGCCTGGGTCTCGACATAGAATAAGTCTTCATCGTTGCCGGTATAGTCAGAGTCTATGCCATCAAGTTCGCCGAGGCGCTCGGGAGCGATTTTACCAGGTTGGCCTTCATGAGAGGTGATGGTCACGCGGGCGTAGTCGTTGAGCTGGGCGGCTTCACGCACCACCAGGCCAAAGTCGCCGCCTTGGCGCAGGGTGAGGTCCTGGAGCTTGACCTGTCCATCTTTGATGAAGAGGCTCGCCGCATCATTGCAGCAGTAAACGTAGTTGCTGCCTGCGTGCTCTATGATCATGTGGCTGAGTTCGTTCAGCGGGTTGTTGGTTTCAAGGTGAACGCCGCGCCACCAGCCTTGGGTAGCGGTGGAGCCTTTGAAGGTAATGGGTTCGGTAGCGGTCCCGGCGGCAGTGATGGAGCCATTGTCATAGATACCCAGCCCAGCATTGGCTTCGAAGGCGATCACAACGCCTGGCTCAATGATCAGGCGGGCGGTCACATTGGCCACCCGGTCGATGATGTAGTCTATCGCAGCTGGGGTATTTTCGAGGGTCCGATCTTCGGAGAAATAGCCGTTGGGAATGACAAAAGGATCGATGTCGGCTCCATGGGTGCCCTTGGCGATCCAGGTCTGGGTGTTGCCCGCCCCAGTAGCGGCTACCTGGATAGACAGGGTCGAGTCGTCGACGATGGTCAGGGTCGCGTCGTAATAGCTGCCATCGCTGCCGAGCTCTTGGTAGTCAAAGGCAGTCTCAGTAGCGGGGGTCAGGTCTTGCCATTTTACCTCACCTACCGAAAAGCTGGTCGCGGCGGGATCTGTGATGGTGCCCTGGGCCCCAGCCACCCGTACTTCTATCCCATCGGCCGAGGGATTGTTGCTCCCCGTCCGCACCCATTCGCCTTGCAGGTCATCGAGCGAGGCAAGGGGGCCGTCGGGTTCCATCGGGTCCAAAGAATTACATCCCCAAAGGGCCAAGAGCAAGCCTATCACTAGGAGTTGTGGGAGGTTTTTCATCATTCTCATGTATTCGATTTTATGGTGATTTACCTACCTAGTGAGGGGAGGCAAGAAAAGGTAAACCTCAGGGGGAAGTTTTGCGCCTTTGGTCAAAAAGCAGCCTTCCTTTTTTTCTTCTAAGGCAGAAGAAAAGAGGGCTAAATTGATCGAAAAGAGGATTTTTCTTGCAGGTTAAATTTGAACCAAGTAAAAATTTTCCCAGGATTTTGCTATTTTCATGAAGCCTGTTGACTGGAAGCAGGGAAGGGTAAATCAACCGTCTGCCTTTATTTCTGGAAAAAGCAATATCGACTCATGAAACGCGCTCTTAGCCTTGCTCTCATTTATGGTTTTTTTGGCCTGCTTTGGATTTTTTTTAGTGATAAATTGGCGTTTGAATTCACTGGCGGGGACCTCGGCCGTCTGGAGGAGATTCAAAATGTGAAAGGGGACTTTTTCGTAGGCTTGTCCAGCCTGCTCATTTTTTTGCTT
>CAZIVQ010000351.1:0-5248 GCA_964542415.1 uncultured Bacteroidia bacterium
GAGCAAGCCCCAAGAACAGGATGAGATCGGATAGGCAAGGAGGGCATGGCGCGGCTCGCTTGCCTTACCGGAACTTTGCCCCCGACTTGCCTGTCATGCCCCTCAGGTGTAGGCTGTTCCCTATGGGACTTTACCCATGAGCAGCAAGGGGTTGAAACCGCTGCTCATATCTCAGGCGGATTTGTCATCCGTGGGAGCAAGTGCTACCCTGCCGGGGAAGATAGCCTACCCCTTCTCTGTACCCCAAGCTTCCCGCCCGAGTGGGGCTTTCATATATTTTTCCTACCTTAAAGGTGACCTAACTGCTCGCCTACAATCTTAATGACACATTTTTAACTTACCCAAAAATCCCTATGTCCATTCTCAACGAACTCACCCAACAACTATCTGGCCCGGCCCTGCAAGCCCTCACCCAGCAGCTTGGCACCGATCAGTCCACCACCCAGTCCGCTGTAGAGGCGGCCTTGCCTATGCTCATCGGGGCCTTGGCCAAAAATGCTTCTACCGAACAGGGCGCGCAATCGCTCGCCGGTGCCTTGGAGCGCGACCATGATGGGGGCATCCTCAACCAGCTGACCGGTTTCCTGGCTTCTCCTGACAACGGTTCCGGCCCGGGTATCCTTGGCCATGTCCTCGGACAAAAGCAGCCGGCCGTAGAGCAAGGCGTAAGCCAGATCAGCGGCCTGGACATGAGCAAAGTCGGCCCCCTGCTCGCCAACCTCGCCCCCATCGTGATGGGCATGCTCGCGCAGCAGCAGCGCAGCCGCAGCCTCGATCCCGGTAGCCTCGCCGGTATGCTCAATAACGAGCGCCAGCAAGTCCAGCAGCAAAGTAGTGGTACGGCCGGTATGGCCATGACCATGCTCAACAGCTTCCTCGACAAAGACGGCGACGGCAGCGCCATTGATGATATCGGCGGCATGCTCGGGAATTTTTTCAAAAAATAATCCCCCCGTTTTCAACGCCTTCGCGCCGGTCCTCCTCTTCAGGAAGATCGGCGCTTCTTTGTTAGCGCCTGCTTGCCTGCTCCCTTACCGCCTCACCTTCCACTTCACCCTCTCCCCCGGCGCAATTTCTACCGTCTCGCAGCCCCACAGCCCTAGCGGTCCCAGCGGCTGTTGGCGGGCGGCAGCGTCTTCGACCAGCACTTTGACCTTGGCCGGAAAACGGGTGGGATTGGTGAGTTCCAAGGTCAAAGCACGGTTGGTTTCCTTTACTTTCCTGGCTTCGATGTGGTCGAAGACCACGAAGTCCCCCTTATCCGGACGCACGTATAGGCCCGGCACCTCCGCGTAGGTGAGCATGAGCGAAGTCTCGGACCAGGTGGTGAGGTAGGAAATTTCCCCGATGCCTTCGAGCCAGTCGGTGGTGCTCACCCGCTCGCACATGTAGCCGGTTTTGGCCCCTTCGATGGGGTTTTCGGGATGGGGCAGGTATTGGGACAAATTGCGGGCAATGTCCTGCAACAGCTCGGCGTAGAAGGGTTCGCCCGTGGCGCGGTACAGCTGCAGCAGGGCCACGCCCGAATGGGTACAGATGCCCGGTGCGCCGTGCTTGTTTTGGGTATTGGCAAATACCGCCCCCATCGAGTGCATGCCTTCCTTGCCGAAGAGCGACTGCGGCGGGAAGGGATAGTCATAAGAAATGACCCAGGTGCTGAATTGGCGGGCGAGTTCGCCGCCCATCTTGAGGTATTCCTCCCGGCCGGTAGCTTCGTAGAGGGTGGCGTAGGAGGCCAGCAGCCCGTAGCAAGATTCGGAGTCAAAATTCTGCAAGGCATCGCCCATGCCGCCACTGATGAGGCCTTTCTGCACGTAGCGCTCGTAGTAGTCGCGGGCGACGGCTTGGGCCACCTCCAGGTAGCGCGGCTCCTCGAAGTAAGCCGCCGCCAGCGCCAAAGCCCCCGGCACGATGCCGCCGCTGGTCGAGCCGCCCACCACCACCTTGCCGGTGGGGTTGTCCACAAATTGCCCGAATTGCCCCTGCTCCAACCAGATTTTCATCAACGCATCCGCGGCCCCTTGGGTGCCCTCGCGCCATGCTGCCGGGATCTCCATCCCCATTTTCTCCATCAGCATCAGCTGCTTGACGATGTAGAAAAGCCCGTCGCCGCTTTTGCGGATCAGGTGCCAGTTGACCGTGTGCGGCTTGCGGATGTCGCCGCCGTACCATTGGTCGCCCCCTTCGCCCGAATCCCAGAACAGACCCGAAGGCGCGATCCCGTCCGGGAAGAGCCAGTCGAAATTGCGGCGCACCCGCTCTTGGGTGCTGTCGCCCCCGTGCCAGAGCAGGGGGAAGGTCGAAATCATGCCGCCGGTCCAGCCGATCTGCCAGTCTTGGAGAAACATGTTGCGCGGCCCCACGGAATAGTAGCCGTGCTCGTCCTCCCAGTTGAGGTCGTTGAACTTGGTTTCCTGCACCGGCCAGGCGGCCGAGAAGGGCAGCACCAGGTTGAAGCTCCCGTGGTCGAGGTAGGACTTGCGAATTTCGACAAAGCGGTCGTAGAGGTCCTGTAGCTCCGGCGCTTCGTAGGTGTGCAGGCGCATGCGGAGGGTCACGGTGTCACCGGCAGAGAAGCTGGCCGGCACATCATCTGAAGGCCAACGGCTGTCGGTGATGCGGTATTTGTAGCGCTCGCGCACCACCGGCGCGATGAGGGTGACCGTGGCCTGGTCGCGGGCGCGGTTTTCTTCCACGTCCACTCCATAGTCGCCTAGCTGCGTCCCGGTGCCGAAGAGCAGCCAAAAGGCGTATTCCTTTCCTGGGTGCCAAAAGCCCACCGAGGGCGTGCTCATGTCGCCGGAGCGCTGTTGGAGGCGGGAGGGACCATCGCCCTGGGTGAGTTTGGGGATGTCGGAGACGATCTGGGGTACGTCGGGGCCGATGTCGCGGGGATCGAGCAGTTTGGGTGAATAGCGGATGCGGCGGTAAGCCACGCGGTTGCCTTGGTAGGCGGCGGCCGGCATCAGCAGGTAATTGTCGACCGACCAGTCGTCGAAGGTGAGGTCAACCGAGACCGAGGCCGCCGGGGCTTCACCGCTGAGGCAGCGGAAGAAGACAGCAAGGTCTTGGGCGGCAGAGTTGCCTGGCACGGCTTGCAGGTCGGCTCGCACCTCCCAGGTAGAGGTAGGCGTGCTGAGGCGCTGCGTTTGACCGGGCTCCAGCGGCAGGTCGAAGCGCTGGGTGAGGGCGTTGTAGCGGTCGGGGTCGTAGTGGTTGAGCCGGGCCGAAAAAGTGGGCTGGGCCGCTGCGCCCAGGGAAAGAAAGCTGAGGAACAAGCAAAGGTAAAGGCTACGCATGTGCAGAAGGGTCTTTTAGGGGAATAGAGACTTTTTGGCAGTAAAGATACCCCCCATTTCCGGTTTCTGAGCCCCAGTCCGGCGGTGGCCTGCTGGCGAAAACCTGGGGCTAGTTCAGCCCAAAGTTTTCCCGGAAATTCCTTTTTCTCTCCCCCAGCTTTTCTTAGATTAGGAACGAACTAGAAACCTTCACACATTTCCCACATTACCATGGTAGAAGCCCTATTTGAAGACCGCACCTACGAGGTGTCTCACCTCAATGACGAGTGGTCCGTCGACGGCAAACCCTTGAGCGCTGACATCCAGCGCATCAACCCCCGCCTGTATCACGTCATCCATAACGGCCAGTCTTACAACATCTACGTCCAGAAGCTGGACAAGGACACCAAGGAGGTGACCCTCAGCATCAATGGCAAACGCGCCACGGTCAAAATCCGCTCCCGCATCGAAAAGCTGCTCAAAGACCTCGGCATGGAAGGGGCCTTGGTCAAAAAAATCGACTCCATCAAAGCGCCCATGCCAGGCTTGGTCCACACCATCAAAGTCAAGGTGGGCGATGAAGTCAAAACCGGCGAACCGCTCTTTATCCTCGAAGCCATGAAGATGGAGAACGTCATCAAATCCCCCGCCGACGTGACCGTCAGCAAGATTCACGTCAATGAAAAAGCTTCGGTAGAGAAAAATCAGTTGCTGATTTCTTTTGCCTGACGGCCAAATGCATCCCTTTTCAAGCCAAACAACCCGCTTTCCTCCCTGATAGAAAGCGGGTTGTTTCGGCTACTACAAATCTAGTGCTTGTGGAGCAAGTTTAAATGGATTCGAATTTAGTTCCGCAAGCACTAGATTACTTAAAAATGAAAGCAAAAAACGAGCACTAAACGGTAAGTACTGATGCCCCCGATATAAGACGGTGAGCTTGGCCTTGGGCAGCTTTGCCCCTCCCCCCAAAAAAGAAAGGGAGCCCTCACGGGCCCCCTCCAAGAAAAAAGATTTATCTACACTATTGCACTTGTACACGTTGGGTGCTGCGGAAGGTCTGCCCTTCGATTTGCAGCAAGTAGAGCCCGGCCGGGAGCTGACTGGCGTCGATGCGCAGGTCGAGCGGTTGGTGGGCCATGAGCTGTCCGGCAAAAACTTGCCGCAAGCGGCGGCCGGAAAGGTCGGTGAGGTAGACCTGTACCCGCTGCGCGTTGGTCACGGTCAGCGTCGCACGGGCTTCGGTCGTGGTGGGGTTAGGGTACGGCTGAGAGAGGGTGTAGCTGTCCGTGCCAGCTTCGACGGTTACAGCCAAGGTCTGGCTGTATTCATATTGTCCGTCAAGGTCCACCTGCTTCAGCCGGAAAAGATGCTCGCCAGGGGTTAGGGGAGCGGTTACGAAGCGATAATCCTGAGCGCCTTCGGTCGTACCGGTGCCAGTGATGAAGGTCATGGGTTCGAACAGGGTACCATCTTGAGAGACTTCTACCGCGAAGCCGTGGTTGTTCTGTTCGCGCAAGGTGCTCCATTCCAGTTTTACCTGATTGGTGCCCGCCAGCAAGCTAGCTTCGAAGTGGCCATATTCCACCGGGAAGTTGCTGCCCGAGAGGTTGATAATCGGGTCGGTAGGGGTGTAGTCAGAAGCATCCCCTTGGTTGCGGATCTCGACCGCCGATACTTTGGCGTCGCCTACTTTGGGGGTCACCTTGAAGTCGATCATCCCGTCTCCGTCCACCGTCACGTCGTAGCGGTAAACCAGCGCGCGTCCCGGTCCGACAGCAGCGATGATGTCAAAATCTTCCAGAATGCGGATGCCTTCGATGTCCAGGTCAAAAACCCGCGAACCAATGCCCCCACCAGTATGGGGGTTGCCTGCGCCGTGGTAGATTTCGGCGAAGTGTAGGTAGAGGGTGTAAGTTCCGCCCGCCACGACATTTACATCCGAAAGCTGGAAGTCAAATACCGTGTCGGTA
>CAZIVQ010000352.1:0-5248 GCA_964542415.1 uncultured Bacteroidia bacterium
CCCCCCCCCCCCCCGCCCTCTCCCTTCCCCCCCCCCCCAATCCCCCCCTCCTCCCACGCCCGCCGGTAACGACCATGACAAGCGATGAGGCCCCGCAACCAGGGCTTCTGTCTGCCGCGTTGCGAGTTCCCGGCCCATGCCATCTAGCAGGGTCAGGGTCAGTGGGGTGGATTGGGGTAAATGAAAGGCTAGCGAAAGCGGGCTTTGCGGAGGCAGGGGATTGGGGAAAAGGGTGAAATCGAGGGCCAGGGCCGCTTCTGTCCGCGAGGTGACCGGCTGGGTATCGACCACAAAGGCGAGGTCCCACGCCACGGCTGGCACGGACAGAACGAGGCTGTCGCCGACCGCCGTCACCGCTTGGGGGGCGTGCCAGCTCCCGCTGAGGCAGTCGTACCAGCTGACGAAATAGTTCCCAGCGGGAACGCCCGGAAGGGAGAGGCTGGCACCTTGCACCACCGGCGGGGGACCCTGTTCTTTGAGCTGCACATGGTGGTAGGCATGGTTGAACAGCCAGCCGCTGCTGAGGTGGCCATCGGAAGCTTGCAGCAGGTAGGCATCGAGGGCCTGGCCCAGCCCGGCAAATTCGTAGCCCGCCACCGTAATCCAGTCCAGCCCCGGGTTGTCGACCGCGATGACATGCGGGCCCGCGGGCACTGGCACGGTGTAGGTCTGGTTGGGCTGGGCCGGCTGGTTGAGGACCACTTGGCCGTCAAGGCGAATGCGCAGGCGCGGAGATTGGCTGGCCTGGGCCCCGGTGCGCAGGGTGAAAGGCCCAGCTTGGGGGAAGTCCACGTGAAAACTGGGGGGATTGCGGTATTGCGTATTCCACTGGGCCCCGTAGAGGTATTCGCCCAGGCGGGGCGGGGCAGGAAAGGTGCTGCCATCGGGGTGAATGGCGATCGAGTCATCGGTCGCCTGCCCCCAGCCTTGGTTGGGGGTGAGCAGCAAACTGCCTTCCACTCCCCTGACCTGGCCGGAGACGGCCCTCATTTCCCGGGTTACCAAGGGCAACTGCCGGGTCAATTGGGCCAGGGGGCCATAATGAGGGTACAGGTTCTGCGGTTCGATGTAGGTGTCCCACCACCAACTAAGCCCGCTGCCCAGCCCGCCAGCAAAAAAGGAGCCCCAAAGGCTGTTGTGAAAATGAATGCCGGCTGGGTCTTCGCTGCTCAGGGGGCTGCCCCCGGTACGAATACCAAATTCGCCGGTCAAGGTTGGCTTATCGAATTGGTCGCGATAGGTCCGCGCCCCTTGGGCCAGCATGCGCTCCAGGTTGGGGATGGCGGCGTAATAGTGGGTCTGGGTAAAATCAATCTCCGGAAGGGTCCAGACCAGCGGGTCGTACGCATCCCGGGCAAAGCTGGTGGTCACCAGCCGGTCGTAGGGGTCAGTAACTTTGAGAAAACCCGCCATTTCCTCGTGCCAATCGGCCACGCTGCCTTGATGTTGGGCATAGTCATCGGTCCAGTCCACCTCATTGAACAGCTCCCAGGCCATGAGGCTGGGGGCGTAGCCGTAGCGGGCCACGAGGTAGCGCAGCCGGTTGCGGGTGTAGGTCCGGGCCAAAGGATGGGTAAAGAAGTCGTGGGGTTGCGGGCACATGCCGCCGTTGGCGGTGTTGTAGGGACTGGTGCTCCATTGGGGGTTGACCTGGGTAGAAACCTGCCCGTGATGTTGGAGACAAAGCATCACGTACACGCCTTGCTGTCCGGCATAGTCGAAGAGCCAGTCGAGGTAGGCGGCATGGGTCTGCTGGTATTGACCCAAGCCGTCATACGCACCTCCCAGCCATTCTAAGCTGAGGCCCCAATCACAGTTCCACATGCGGAAAAAATTGGCCCCTGCTTGCTGTAGGGCATTGATCCAGCGGCGGTAGTCGAGGGAGGGATTTTGGTTGGGCCAGCCGAGGTTTTGGCCGATGGGGACAAAGGGCTGGCCGTCATCGAATTGCAGGTAGGGGCCGCCACTGAGGCGCACAAATCCGGGCGGAGAGGGGGAAGCGGCTGATTCGCAGCGAAATGGCTCCCATGCCGTAGCCACGCTGCCATTTGCGTCGGTACAGCGGACCTGGTATTGCCAGGTGCCGGGTTGGCGGGGGGTAAAGCGCAGGCGAAAACCGTCTTCTCCATTGGGGACGAGCTGCCCGCTGGCATCGGGGCCGTCGAAGCCCTGGGCATAAAACCCATCGACCCGGAAGCTGTCCCCGGCTGGGGAGAGGAAAGTCGCGGCCACGGCCACCTGCGCGTAGTCGTAGGGGTTTTGGTAGCTGGCTGTGAGAGCGACGCCCACCTCAAACCGCTCGTAGGGAGCGACCGTGGTCGCGCGGGGGATGAGCTGGTGGATGTGGGGCAATTGGGCCAAAAGCAACGAAGGGATAAAAAGCCAACCGCAGAGGCTGGTGTGGAGGAGGCGGAAATAGCTCATCACGAAGCAGGAGGCGGGTTTTCGGGGGGGTCGGCCGGCGTCTTATCCGGGTAATAACGTTTGCTTTTGCCCGCGCCGCTGGCCATGAAGAGGATCAGCGCCAGGGCAAAGAGGAAGGGCAGGCCTAAAGCGAGGATGCCGACGATTTCCCACATAAATCAGGGGTCAGGGTCAAGGGGGCAGGGGGTGAAGGTAAGGCATGTCCAGCAGGTTGCGGTCAGGTCCTTTTCTCTTCAAGATACAGAAAAACTGCATATGTTCGTCTGGCAGGTGGCAGCTATCCACAATCCTAGGGCATAAAATTTGCATCCTGGCTCATAATCCGTAATTTTTCGAACTGGGAAATGGTTTCTGCCCTAATGCTGGGGCGGGAGAACAGGTTTCCGCTTTCATCTCCCTTCTATGCCTGATCGCCGACCGGTAATATTTCTGGCTTTCGCCAACGACCAGGTAAGCGAGGCTCGCTACCTGCGAGGGCTGGGGCGCGAGCTGCGTGAGATCCGGCAGGCGTTGGGTCCAGCGCGGCAGGCCAAAGCCGTGGAGATCGTGGAGCGCGCCAATGCGACCCTGTCCGACATCCTCGACGTCTTTCAGGATCCCGAATACAGCGGCCGCATCCGGGCGTTTCATTACGGCGGCCATGCCGAAACCTACCGCCTGCTGCTAGAAAGCGATCAGGGAGCACCCGAGGTGGCCCATGCGGCGGGACTTGCCCGCTTTTTTGCCAACCAGGACGGCCTGCAACTGGTCTTCCTCAACGGCTGCTCCACCCGCGAGCAAGCCCTCGAACTGCGCGCCCAGGGCGTCCCGGCGGTCATCGCTACTTCCGAAGAAATCAACGACGAAGTGGCCCAGCGCTTTGCCGCCCGTTTTTATAAAGGCATCGGCGGCTATGCCACGGTCGAGAAATCTTATGGCGACGCCCAAGCCGAATTGCTCACCCTCCAAGGGACCGGCGACCGCAGCGGGCTGTATTTTGAGGCCGCTACCGATACCCAACGCTATCCGTGGGAGGTCTTTCCCGACCCCCCGCCTGTCTGGCAACTTTCGGGCAAGGCTGCGCCCAAGGTCAGCAAACTGCCCTTGCGGGACCTCAAGATCGGAAAGTATGCCCATGTCCTCTGTGACCGCTACACCCAGCACGACGAGTTTGTGTCCCGCAACCTGGCCAGTCCGGCCCAGAAACCCAAGGTGTTCATCATCCATGGCCACCGGGACGAGAAACACGAGAGCTTGATTACCCGCTTTTCTTATCAGTACATCGGGCAGAAGGACCAATACCTGCGCCCGGTGGAAATTCCTAATTGGCCCTTCAAGGGAGAGGTGGAGACCTTGCTGCGGGTGCGCTTGGCCACCCATTTTGAAGGCCTGGAATGGGGCGACCGCTCGGTATCGGAGCTGACCGCGAGCCACCTGCTCGAAGAGGCGGCACGGTTGGGACGCGAAGCCCTGATTTTGCAACACAACATCCCCGCTGAATATTGGAACCAGGAAACGGCGAACCTGCTGCGCTGGTACATCGGTGAGTTTTGGCACATGGAAGAACCGCCGCCGGGTGCCCCGCAGACCGTGGTTTTCATCAATGTCCTGTATTCAGATGAAGTGAAGAAGGCGGGGTTTCTGAGCAAATTATTCTCCAGAAGTTATTATAAAGAAAAAATCATCAAAGAACTGGAAACCGTTACCCAGGCCAATGACCCGAATTGTACCTTGCTTTCGGAACTAGGGGCGGTGCGACGCCCCCACGTAGCCGACTGGCTGATCGAAACCAACCTGGCCGAGCTCGACGAACTGGCCGACCTGCCAGAGCGGATCTTCCGGGCTGGTGAGCGCATGGTCGAAGCCCTGGCCATGGCCCAGATCGAGCGGCACTTGAAATCGGCCGTGGAGCAGCTCCAGAAAAAATATGCCCAGTTGGAGATGTGAAGAGGGGAAGAAGGCAAAGTGAAAAGGATCACCGCTCCAGCGCAGCCCACAAGCCCGTTGATTTTCTCCCGCTGGCAAAGAACCTAACCCAAATCAACCATCGGACTCCCACTCCCCCATTCTCCCAGTATCCCACTCCCCCAATCTCCCATTCCCCCATTCTCCCCAACTCCCACCCATGAAAAACCCTTTCGAACTATACCGTGGCGATGGCAGCACCTTGGTTGATCGGCAATTGGAGCTGCCACCTTACGCGGACTTTACGCGGCGGTCGGCGGCCAGTACCTACGTGGCGGCCCCGGCTTTGCGCGACGCGGTCAACGTGGCCCTTTCGCTGGGGCAACCGCTGCTGCTGACCGGGGAGCCGGGTACGGGCAAGACCCGCCTGGCCTACAGCCTGGCCCACGAATTGGGGCTGGAAAAGCCCCTCGTCTTCCACACCAAGACCACCTCGGTGGCCCGGGACTTGTTTTACCGCTACGATTCTTTGGGCCATTTTCACGAAGCCCAGCTCAAGGAGAAAAAGGCCATTGACATCCGGGACTACATCAACTACGAAGCCCTGGGGCTGGCCATTCTGCGCTCCACCCAGCAGCGGTCCATCGTGTTGATCGACGAGATCGACAAAGCCCCCCGCGACCTGCCCAACGACGTGCTCAATGAGCTGGAAGAAATGCGCTTCACCGTGCGGGAAACGGGGGAGACGTTTTCGGCTGATTCCGCCAACCGCCCCATCACCATCCTCACCAGCAATTCAGAAAAAAACCTCCCCGATGCTTTTCTGCGCCGGGTGGTCTACTACCATATCCCTTTTCCCGATGAAAAGACCCTGAACCGCATCGTGGAGAGTCAGTTGAGCCTCAGTGAGGACTTTCCCAGCCGGATGCTGGAGGACGCC
>CAZIVQ010000353.1:0-5247 GCA_964542415.1 uncultured Bacteroidia bacterium
AGGCATCCGGGAAGCCTTGGGCAACTATTCTTTCTATGAGCTGCAATGGACCTCCTTTCTGCCCAAAACCGAGCTCTCCCTGGAAAACATGCGGCAGAAGAGCATGATCGCTTACAAAGTAGGAGATGATGTAGAGAAAATGAGCATCACCGACGATACGGAAGAGGAAAAGCTCCAAACGCCTATCAAGTGGGTCTCTTACAAGAGCCAGTTTTTCTCTCATATTCTGGTAGCTGACGAGCCTTTCCGCTCTGGCGTCCTGGAAATGCGCACCCCTGCCACGGAGCGCATCAACCGGGTGATGAATGCCAAGCTCATCATCGACATCGACCGCAGCGAAGACATCCAGCGGGGCTTTATGGTCTACATGGGGCCAAACGAGTACACCACCCTCACTTCATATAAGGGCCTGGATCTCCAAAAAGAGATGGACCTGGGCTGGTCGTTTGTGGCCTACATCAACATCGGGACCACTTACGTCTTCAAGTTTCTCGAAAAATACATCGACAACTATGGCCTGATCATCATCATCGTGGCCATCCTGATTCGCCTGTTGGTCTTCCCGCTGACCTACAAAAGCTACGTGAGCATGGCTAAAATGCGGGTGATCAATCAGACTCCGGAAATCAAGGCCCTGGATGAGAAGCACAAGGACGACCCGCAGAAGTTGCAGATGGCCAAGATGGGCATTTACAAGCAGATGGGCGTGAGCATGTTTGGGGGCTGTTTGCCCATGCTCCTCTCCTACCCTTTCCTCATCGCCTTGTTTTTCTTTTTCCCGCAGTCGGTAGAATTGCGGCAGCAGTCTTTTCTGTGGGCCAATGACCTGTCGACCTATGATTCGATTGTCAAACTGCCTTTCGAAATTCCGATTTATGGAGATCATGTAAGCCTCTTCTGCTTGCTGATGGCTATTTCGACCTTTGTCTACACCTATTTCCAGCAAGCCTCCCAGCCGAGTGCGGGCAGTGGTCCACAAGCGCAGATGAAGTACATTGCTTACTTCATGCCGCTCTTCTTGCTGTTCTTCCTGAACAACTATGCCTCCGGCTTGAGCCTCTATTACCTGGTTTCTAATATCTTTTCCATCAGCCAAACGACCCTGATTCGCTTCACCTTAAACGATGAGAAGTTGCTGGCGGAGATGCGAGAGAAGGCCAAGGCCAAGAAGAAAGGCAAAAAAGGAAAAGGAGGGAAAGGCGGAAAAGGAGGCGGAGAAACAGGCTCCAAATCCCGCATCGAGCGCTGGATGGAAAAGCAACAGAAAAAGCAAGAGGAGATCATGCGTCAGCGCAAACAAGAGCAGGCCCCCAACCGCCGGGCCCGTCGCAACAAGAAGGATTAATTTCCGCTCTCCTCACATAAGTCAAGTAAGAAAACGCCCGTCTCCTGTCCAGGAGGCGGGCGTTTTGTATGGAGCGGGCCTGGAGGCGGATCAACCGCGCAGGCGCATGGAAACGGGCGAGATCAGATCGGGTTCGGCATAGCGCAGGCTGTCTACCGGAGGAAGCGACGAGGGCGCTGCTTGTTCCACGGGAGGGGGCGCTTTTTTGACCCCCGGCAATACCGGCTGTCCTGCCGGTGGCCCCCAATTGAGACAAAGGTAAAACAGCATAAATACCCCAAAGGCAATGACCTGATTGCCGGGGAGCAGCTGCTCGCCGAGCTCACGGAGTCGTTCTTTCAGGGGCTGAAATCGCATAAAAATAAGCTAAATCAACAGGCTGGCTAACGTTCGTTTTTTCAGCCTGTTGTATCTCCTCAATACGAAAAAACCAGCCTGACGGCTATTAAGTTATCGTTAATTCTTAGAGGTTTTTTGGCGGAAAGTTTGCCCGCGTTCTCCTGTCTTCACGGGAGACATGAGGCCAAAGCGATTTCCAATTATCCGAGAAAATCATTCTTTAAACAGGTAAGAAATTTACTCTGCTTAGTCCTTGTTTCTCTCCAGATGTGCCCCCGTTTTTTCTCTTGTCCATGTAAGAATATCTGGCATACTGGTAGAAAAAAGCCCCGCTTTTTCTTGGCGTCCATAGATGGATTCTCCGGCTCCTGCGCTGCTTTCTCAAGGACCTCCTACTTTCGATTAAGTACAAATACGGAATGGAAAGAAGGGATAAACTTTTTCGTAGTACTTTGACAAGCAATTATTTATTGAAACAGCGAAGAAATATGGGGTGAATTTCCTGCCTTGCTACGGCAGGCGCAGGCAAGCGGCTCTTCAGCAAATAACGTAGCAGGTAAGGCCGATAAAAATCTAACGTAGGTATGTTAGACCAGCTGTAATTCTGCGCCATTAAAAGGGTAAAAAACAGCGTGGTCAAGTTACCCGATTCAATATTTTTTCTACCTTTGAAAGGTAAGATATTTGAAAGTAACTCAGGCATCCTTACGAACACCCGAATCAATATCCTGGGGTTTGACCGCAAAATTTTGCTTGCCAAACGCCAGTTACCTAAGGGTGGTGAATTTTACCTACTGATCAGCTAGGGCCCCGCAGCCGTTTTGGGGGAACAGGCAGATGCCGGAGCATATTTGCTCCGGCTCTGTCGGCGGCGCGGTTCCCTAGCCTGCTCAGTTTACCCTACTTTACCGCTGTTCAACGAATTTTAAGAATTTCGCTTTCCCAAAGCTCAGAAAAGCTTCGCACCTCAAGCATTCCGAGAGCTGTTGGTCTTTCAGTGGGATGAAAACCACGCTTCTCTGCTTGTAGGATCGCGCCGCTTATTCAACGTCCATGTTTCTCTTCGTGCTCGCCCGGCTTCTTGCCGTGGCGAGTTTTTTGTCAGCAGGACCTCCCGGAGACCTTTGGCTTTCTGGCCATTTCTAGATAATATTAGGCAAACGAAGCGAATGTTCTATTGGGCTCTCCTATGTGTCTGATCTTCCTGGCTTTCCAGCATCACCCGCAGTTTCCCATCTACCTCATGGCCAACCGGGATGAGTTTTACCAGCGTCCTACGGCTCGTTTGCATTGGTGGGAAGAGGCTCCTGACCTGCTAGCTGGAAAAGACCTGCAAGCGGGCGGTACCTGGATGGGCATCAACAAAAGAGGCAACTTTGCCGCCCTCACCAACGTGCGCACCCCAGGCGCCATGAAGCCTGCCGCCCCTTCGAGGGGAGAATTGGTGACGGGGTTTTTGCAAGGATCGCTGTCACCGGCCGATTATGCCCGGGAGGTAGCCGCGCAACGCGAACAGTACAGTGGATTTAACCTGCTGCTAGGCAATACCCAAACGCTTTGGTATGTCTCCACCTACGATTTGGTGCCGGTCCGGCAGCTCACCCCCGGTATCTATGGGCTGAGCAATGCCGCTTTGGATACGCACTGGCCCAAGGTAGCCCAGGGGAAGGCTGAATTCTCTCGCCTGCTTGCGCCCAAGGTGCCAGATAATGCAGCCATGTTCCAGATGATGAACCAACGGGACCCAGCCCCCGATGAGCAGTTGCCGCAAACAGGGGAGGCTTTGCCACTTGAGCGGCTGCTTTCCGCCCGTTTTATCGCCAGCGAGTCTTACGGCACCCGCCTGACCACCCGCTTGACCATCGACAAAGCAGGCTGGGTGGAGGTGGAGGAACGTAGCTTTCACCCACCTGCGCCGACCAGGCAAGTTCATTTTCAAACCTCCCTCCCTACACGCTGATTTTCACGTCCCATTTAATAACCTCCTCAATCATGATCGCCTTTTTGCCCTCGGCACGCCTACGGCTCGGCTTCCTGCTCTGCTGCTTCCTGGCCCATATCTTTCCTGCCCTGGCTCAGTCTCCTGTGCCGGACTCGCTACGACAGCCGCTGTTTGAAAGCGAGGATCCCCTTCAAGTCACCTTGGCGCTTGATTTCCGCGCCCTACTCAAAGACCGGGACCCCGAAGATCGCCCTTACCACCGGGGTATTTTTCTCTACGATGACCCCGAAGCCGGGCCGCAGGAGTTTTCGGTCAAAGTGAAAACTCGGGGCAATTTCCGCTTGCAGCGCTCCACTTGCGGGTTTCCTCCCATGATGGTCAATTTCGATAAGGACAAAATGTCGGGGACGACCTTTGCCCGGCAGAATAAGCTGAAGCTGGTAACGCACTGTGAGAATCAACCGGAGCGCTTTCAAGAAAATACCATCCTCGAATACCTCATCTACAAAAGCTACAACCTGCTCACCGACAGTAGCTTTCGGGTGAGGCTGCTCGAAATCACCTATGTCGATGCCAGTGGCAAATATGATCCCTTTACCCGCTACGGGTTTTTCATCGAAGATACAGACCGCTTGGCCGAACGCCTCGGGGGGCGGGAAGACGAGATCACCGGCGTCCACCCCAACGAATGTGCCTATGCCTACACCAACCAGATGGCCATCTTCCAATACATGGTCGCCAATACCGATTGGTCGATCCCTGGGCTGCACAATATGAAGCTGGTCTTCATCCAGCCGGGCCAGCCTCCGGTGGCCGTTCCCTATGACTTTGACTGGTCGGGCCTCATCGCTGCCCCCTACGCCAAACCCGCTGAGATGCTGCCCATCAGCTCGGTCACCCAGCGGCTGTTCCGGGGCATGTGCCGCACCCCCGATGAGTTTGAAGCTGCTTTTGCCCGCTTTCGCCAGCACGAAAAAGACATGCTCAAGTTGTTTGACAAGTGCAAACACCTCAGCAAAAACCGGAAGCGAGAAGTCTTGAGTTACCTGGAGGAATTTTTTGCCACCATCAACGATCCCAAAATGGTAGATAAAGAATTTATCAAAATGTGCCGTGACTGAGTGGTTTTTCCCCGCCAAGACACAAGCAGAAGCAGGAAGTCAAATTATTGCTTTAAACCCTCTCAGCGTGTTCCAAAAACGCTGACAGGGTTATCAGAATAGCCTTTATCAGGGCCAATTGACCAGACCGGCCTGTCCCGGCTCGTCGGGAAACAAGAAAAAAAAGTGAGTTTGGCGGGTCGAAGATCCCGTGGCGAAACGAGGTGCAAAACCGGTTTTATCGGGGAGACCAAGCTAAAAGCGAACGTAATTTTCTAAGCGTTCCTTTGACTGTCAGGCTTTCCCTGCCTCATACCACCAGCTTCGATTTGCGGCCTTACGTGAAACAAAAAGGGGAAGTTATTCTTTGAGCCATACTTACTCAAAAGCTTTGCTTCAACCGAAAAAAGATTCCAGAAGAAGCGTGGCCGAAGTCTCCCTGAGCATTCTGGGCAAAGAAAAGCTGCCCGATCAGGTCCACATCCCAATTTTCCGCAATAGAATAGGTGATGGTTGGCACC
>CAZIVQ010000354.1:0-5243 GCA_964542415.1 uncultured Bacteroidia bacterium
GTTTTGGGTTTTGGGTTTTGAGTTTTGGGTTTTGGGTTTTGGGTTTTGGGTTTTGGGTTTTGGGTTTTTAACGCAGAGTTCGCGAAGGGGGCGCAAAGGTTCGCGGAGGAGGGGTTTTGGGGGTTTTCTCTGCGCTCTTTGCGAAAACTCTGCGACCTCTGCGTTGAAATCAGAGGGGTTTTGGGTTTTGGATTTTGAGTTTTGGGTTTTGGGTAACATTTATATCCGGGCGAAGCCCGCAACCCCAGCGGGGTTGAATATTTGTAGCCAAAAGGCCCAAGATCATTCCCCGACCCCAGCGGGGTCGCACCAAAAAATGGGTAAAAACTCCGTGGCCTTATTGAAATCTCCCCGTGACCTCCGTGGTAAAACCCCGAATCAAGCCGGTGCAGGCATCGCCAGCACTTGTCCCAACGCCTGGACGAAATCACCCAGTGCCTCCTGCGGCACGTTGAGCGGGGGCAGCAGGCGGATGACCTCCGGCTGGGAAGCAGAGCCGGTGAAGACCTGATGCTGCATCAACAACTGCTTGCGGACAGGCGCGGCAGGGCGGTCAAGGGTGAGGCCGAGCATCAGGCCGAGGCCGCGCACTTCCAGCACGCCAGGGATGGTCGAGAGCTGCGGCCGCAGCCATTTGCCGAGCTTTTCTGCCCGCTCAATCAGCTGCTCTTCTTCCAGCACCTCCAGCACGGCCAAGCCGGCCGCACAGGCGAGGTGGTTGCCGCCGAAAGTGGTGCCGAGCATGCCGTGCCAGGCCTCGAACTGCGGCCCGATCAGCACCCCACCCATGGGAAAGCCGTTGCCCATGCCTTTGGCTACGGTGATGAGGTCGGCGCGGATGTCCGCGTACTGGTGGGCAAAAAAGCGCCCACTACGGCCGTAGCCCGCCTGGATTTCATCCAAAATCAGCACCGTCCCGGTCTCATCGCAGAGGCGGCGGGCGGCCTGCAGGTAGGCTTTGCCCGGCAGGTGGATGCCCCCTACGCCCTGGATGCCTTCCACTACCAGCGCCGCTACCTCGCCGCTCTCCAACGCCTCGGTCAGCGCTATGATATCGCCAAAGGGCAGGCGCAGCCCATGGTGGGCAAAGTTGAGCGGGGCCCGCACCTTGGGGTTGTCGGTGATGGCCACCGCCGCCGAACTGCGCCCATGAAAGGCCCGCTCCAGAAAGGCCACTTTTTCCCGGCCGGTATGAAAAGAAGCCAGCTTCAGGGCATTTTCCATGGCTTCCGCCCCCGAGTTGATCAGGAACAGGCCGTAGTCTTCGTAGCCGGAAAGGCCGCCGAGCTTTTCGGCCAAGGCCGTTTGCAGGCTGTTTTGAACCGAATTAGAATAAAACCCAAGCTTTTGCAACTGCTCGCCTACCCGCTCCACATAGTGCGGGTGGCTGTGGCCGATGGAGATGACCGCGTGGCCACCATACAGGTCGAGGTAGCGCTGCCCATGGGCGTCCCAGAGGTAGCTGCCTTCAGCTTTGACCGGTTCTACCGGGTAGAGGGGGTATACGTCGAAGAGGTGCATGGGAAAGGATTGTCGTGGTTAACCACAGAGAACACAAAGAAATTTCACAAAGGACACAGAGGGGGAGTTGAGTTTTGAGTTTTGAGTTTTGAGTTTTGGGTTTTGGGTAATCGAGCCATCGCTCGTCGCCCAGTCGCTTATCGCTTGTCGCCTGATCGCTTGTCGCCAATCGCTCAATCGCTCGTCTATCCATCTAAACATCTAACCGTCTCAATATCTATCCATCTCAATATCTAACCGTCTCAACCTCTAAAACACCGAGGCTTTCAGTTGTAGCCCCGTGGTTTCTTCCAGGCCAAACATCAGGTTCATGTTTTGGACGGCCTGGCCGGAAGCGCCTTTGAGGAGGTTGTCGATGAGAGAAATGATCAGGAGCTTGTCGCCGTGCTTTTGGAGGTGAAGGAGGGCCTTGTTGGTGTTGACCACCTGCTTGAGGTGGGGGTTTTGGTCGGTGACATGGGTGAAGGGATGGTCTTGGTAGAAACGGGCGAAGAGGTCGTAGGCAGCGGCTTCGCTCAAGTCAGACTTGAGGTAGGTGCTGGCAAAGATACCCCGGCTGAAATCGCCCCGCAAGGGCAGGAAGTTGAGGCCCTCGTCCCAGCCGGGCTGGAGTTGCCGCAGGCTCTGGTTGATCTCGGCCTCGTGCTGGTGGGCGAAGGGCTTGTAAATAGAGACATTGGCGTGGCGCCAGGAGAAGTGGGTGGTGGCCACTGGCTGCTGCCCGGCCCCGGTAGAGCCGGTGAGGGCGTGGACATGCACCTCCGCCGGCAGGCGTCCGACCTGCGCCAAGGGCAGCAGCGCCAGCTGGATGGCCGTGGCGAAGCAACCCGGGTTGGCGATTCGGTTACTGTCGCGGATGGCCTCCCGATTTAGCTCGGGCAGGCCGTAGACAAAGTCATGGTCCGGCCGCGTCAGGCGGAAGTCGCTGCTCAGGTCAATGACCTTGAGGCCCGCCGGCAGGTCATGGCTGGCCAAAAAGGGCGCGGCTTTGCCGTGGCCCGCACAGAAAAACAGCAGGTCCACCGCCGGGTCGATATCGCGGGTAAAGACGAGGTCCGTCTCTCCCACCAAGTCCTGGTGGACGTGGTGCAGCGGCTTGCCCGCTTGGCTTTCGCTGTGGACAAAGCGCACTTGCGCCTGAGGGTGCCGCAGCAAAAGCCGCAGCAATTCGCCGGCGGTGTAGCCGGCTCCGCCGATGAGGCCGAGGGTGATCATGGGTTCATTGCTTTTTTTAACGCAGAGGGCGCAGAGGTTTCGCGGAGAGCGCAGAGATATTTCTTTAATTGTTGCCTTACCGCTTTTTCGCTTAACCCAATTTAAAGCAGGGCTTTCGGGTTGACCAGGACTAAAGCCTATTTACGTATCGGTTAATTCCTTCTCGCATCAAGGGTACATAAAAATTCAGGAGGTAGCCCAGCTTGCAACCAGATAGCCTGAGGTAGGTCAACAGCTGGGCCTCATGAACGGGAAGCAACGCTTCCACCGTTTTGATTTCGAGGATTACTTTTTCATTGATCATGAGATCAACCTTGTACCCCGTCCCCATCTTCACTCCCTGGTACATGAGCGGCATTTCCTTTTGCCGTTGCACCAATAGCCCCCGCTCATTTAGCTCATAGGCCAAACACGATTCGTAGGCCTTTTCTAACAAGCCCGGCCCCAAGCTACGATGTACTTTTATAGCCCCATCGACTACATGATAGCCAATCTGATTTTCTGTGTAATTCATTTTCATCAGTATCAGCATTAACCTAATCCTCCGCGACCTCTGCGCCACCTCCGCGCCCTCTGCGTTGAAAACCGAGAATTCTACTCCCCCACCAACCGATGCAGCTTACTCTGCATCCCCAAAATCTTCGTAAAGCCCTTCACATCCTCCCCGCTCCAGGCGCGGTTCATTTCGCCGTAGGTGCCAAATTTGGCGGACATCAGGTCGTAGGGGGAGTCGATGCCCAGGGGCCGGAAGCGGTAGGGCGCGAGTTCCACCTGCACCTTGCCCGTGACCCGCGCTTGGGTGTCGGTGAGGAAGGTCTCGATGTTGCGCATGACGGGGTCGAGAAATTGGCCCTCGTGCAGCAGCATGCCATACCAGTCGGCGAGCTGGTCCTTCCAGTAGAGCTGCCATTTGCCCAGCACATGCTTCTCCAGCAGGCGGTGCGCCTCGATGATGAGCAGCGGGGCGGCCGCCTCGAAGCCCACCCGGCCCTTGATGCCGATGATGGTGTCGCCCACATGAATGTCGCGCCCGGCCGCGTAGGGGGCCATCAGCTCGGCCAAGGCCCGGATGGCCGCCACCGGATGGTCGTAGCCCTGCCCGGCCACGGTAGCCAATTCTCCCTGCTCAAAACTCACCTCCACCACCTCGGTATCTGTGGCCGTAAGCTGGGTCGGATAGGCCTCCTCCGGCAAGTAGTCCCAGCTGTTGAGGGTCTCTTTGCCGCCCACGCTGGTGCCCCAGAGGCCCTGGTTGATAGAGTAGGTCGACTTGGTGAAGTCCATGTCCACCCCCCGCTCGCGCAGGTACGCGATTTCGGCTTCGCGCGAAAGCTGCAAGTCCCGGATGGGCGTGATCACTGCCACCTCCGGCGTCAGCACGTCGAAGATCAAGTCGAAGCGCACCTGATCGTTGCCGGCGCCGGTGCTGCCGTGGGCGATGGCATCCGCCCCGATTTCCTTGGCATATTCGGCGATGGCCGTGGCCTGAAACACCCGCTCGGCGCTTACCGAGAGCGGGTAGGCGTGGTTTTTTAGCACGTTGCCGTAGACCAGGTAGCGCAGGCACTGCTCGTAGTAAGCTTTCACCACGTCCAGCACCACAAATTCCTTGACGCCCAGGGCCTTTGCCCGGCTTTTGACCTGCTCGATTTCGGCCGGAGAAAAGCCCCCGGTATTGACCAGGGCAGCGTACACGTCGAGCTGTTTTTCCTCGCTGAGGTATTTGACGCAGAAGGAGGTATCGAGGCCTCCGGAATAGGCTAAGACGACTTTTTGCATAGGAGAGAGATGAGAAATGAGAAATGAGAGAAGAGAGAAGAGAGACAGGCGACAAACGATGGGCTACAAGCGAGGAAAGAATGGCCAAGGCTCCCCACAGCCTATTTTCTCCATTCAACCAATCACCCTTTCCCCTCTCAAGCTTTGGATTTTTCCCTCTTGAAGAGGCTGTCGAGGATTTTTTGGAGAATGGGGTTGTTTTTGCGCTTGCGCAAATGGTCTTTGTACCTGACCCAGCGCTCGTTGAGGGCCATTTCTTTGTCTTTGGCGGCTTTTTCGTCTTTTTCGGGGTCGAGGAGCATGCCGGTACAAAGGCAGAGCTTGCGCTCGTTGCGGGTAAGGATGTCGAAATTGGGGCAGCTCTGGCATCCGGACCAGAAGGTGTCGTCTTCGGAAAGCTCAGAGAAGGTCACGGGCTTGTAGCCCAGCTCCGAGTTGATCTTCATTACGGCCAGGGAGGTGGTAATACCGAAAAGCTTGGCTTGGGGGTATTTTTTGCGGGAAAGCTCGAAGGCTTTCTTTTTGATGCGCTTGGCCAGGCCGTGGTTGCGAAATTCTGGTGAGACGATCAGGCCCGAGTTAGCCACATAGCGCTCATGGCTCCAGGTTTCGATGTAGCAAAAGCCCGCCAAACGATCGTTCTGCAGGGCAATGACGGCCTTGCCTTCCTCCATTTTTCGCAGAATGTAGGCCGGTTCTCGCTTGGCGATGCCCGTACCCCGGGCTTT
>CAZIVQ010000355.1:0-5240 GCA_964542415.1 uncultured Bacteroidia bacterium
TGCTCTTCCGATCTGCTTGGGCGTACCGGGCGCTTGAAAGCCCGCAGGCACGATGCGCGCCAGTTTGGTCCGTAGCCATTCGCCCAAGCCCAGCCGGGTTCCCTCCAATTCGAAGCTGGTAAAGTCAGTTGGATCGGGATGAAAGCGATGGAGAAAGGGCGAAAACAGGCGAAACAAAGCAGGAAAGCTTTGCTCAATAGCCGCGATCCCTGCCTCACAAGCGCGCAGGTAGGCACGCATGAAATCTCCGTAGGCTTGGATTTGGCCCAGGTCTGCCGCCGGGGTTTCCTCCTCCCAGCCGTAGCGGGGAAGCTGGGGATAAAATTGCTGAAAAAACCGGTGGCGCAGGGTAAATAGCCCCTCGGTGCCTTCGGCTGCATCTATGTCTTCCCAGGGCACCGGCAATTCCCCCACCTGGAAGCCCAATCGCAACAACAACTCTGCACTCAGGCTTGCCTGCCCGCGTATCACCTCCCCGGCCTGGGGAAGCAACAAAAACCGCAAGCGATAACTCCGGTCGCTGCCCAAGTCGTCACAGTCCACCAGGCAGCTATCCCGGCGGCTCTCCACCGGCTCGGCCAGCACCAGCAAGACCTTCCCTTGCAAATATTCCAGCGCGCCCTCCGTGCCCCAGTCCAGGGGTCCGTCCACCAGCCCTTCCGGGTCGAAATGCTGGCTGAGCAGCAAGCTGCGGTCCCGCTCCGCCACCGGCAAGGCCCCATAGCCCGCGTCAGTATAAAGCTCGGTCACCTCGCTGCTGCTTGGCAGGCCACTCTTCCCCATGCCCCAGGCCTCCGCAGCGAGCCCCACCCCTTCCTGATAATAGACCAGGCGGGTCAGAGGCAGGTCGATCAGCAACCCCTCAGAGGTGAGGCCACAACCAGCCCCTACTTCAATAACCGGGCTACTGCCTCCGGCTTCGAATCGCATCTCCAGCCCGCACATGATCCCCATCCCGATCAGGTAGGGGCGGGTTTGGAGCACCTGCCCGTGCAGGTAATCCACGATCTGGTTGAGGTCCTTGTTTTGTAAGACCTGATTGGGCTCGAAGACGGGATAGCTTTGGACAAATGTATTCATGAGCTCAAGAGTTGGCGGTTCCTAATGCAGTTTGATTCAGAATGAGAGGGTTATCTTCTGGGCCACTTGCCTCACAATCGTGCAGGCTGGCCTTGGGATAGACATTTTTGAGCTGGGGCAATAAGGCTACCAGGCGGTTTTGCGCCCCGATCAAGTCACAGGCTGCATCGCCACAAGCCTGCCGGGCCAGTTGCTCCAGCCAGCAGCGGTAGGCGGCTTCAAAGGCGGCCATCTGCCGCACGTCGATCCAGCAGATTTTCAGGGCCAGATGGGCTGGGGCTTCCAGCCGCAGGCTGCGCTCCACAAAGCGCCGGAAATTCATGTCGCGGAAGCGCTCCGGCCAGTATGGCAAGATCACACTCAGCCAGAAGGAGTAGGGATCGGCTCCCGCCGGGCAGGGCGCATGTTCGCCCTGACAATCGCTGGCTGACAGGCTCACCGGCAGCAAGCTGCTGGCTTGGGCTTGGGGGTCGTCGGGGTCGGGGGTTTCTTCCCAGCCCTGCTCCGGCCAGTAGTCGCGTTCGGCCCAGGCTTCATCCTGGGTTTGGGCCAATAGTAACCGCACGGCTTCCAGGGCCTGGAGCAAGCTCCCGTATCCCCAGCTGCTGTGCAGGCTCCGGCCTTGTTCCAATTCCAGCCTCACGTAGATACAGCCGACAACAGGGGCCTCCGGTACAGCGGCTTCTCCCATTTCATCGGAGAAAAAGACCCAGGGAGATAGCATAGCTAGCTGCTCCGCCAGCCCCATTTCCGGCTCCGGCTGGACCATTTCCCTGAACAGCTCATTCCATTCTGTCCAGGCCTTTGCCGCCGCCTGAGACGAATCGTAGGCTTCCTGGCTTTTCCATTCCTGCCCCCCGGCCTCCGTCTCCTGTCGCCACCGGAGGTAAAAAGCGGCTGGCACCGCAGCCTGCCGGGGCCGCAACAAGAGGTGCTCCAGCACATGAAATCCCTCCTGGTTGGCCTGGGCCCGCATGGCCTCCAGAGCCTGGCTTCGGCTAGCCGCCGAATCCCAAAACCGCCCTGGCGCGGCCAGCACCTGGTCGCGAGATTCTGTGGTGAGCTCCAGGCCAAAGTCACAGCTGCCCTGTTCCCCTTCACTGTAGCGGAAAGCCGCCTCGTCCTGCACCCGCTCCGCCAATAGCGAAGCCTCGGCCCAAGCCCGCGACAGGGCTTTATCTTCCAAGGTCTCTTCTCCTGGACGGCGACGCTCCAGCATCGCCAGAGTGACTTCGCCCAAGCTTCCCCCGGCCTGGTTGTGGTCCAGGAGTTGTCGCTGTTGCATTTGAAATAGCGCCCGGCCTTGGTTCTGGAGCAGTTTTAGGGCAGAATTTCCCTGATCTTGGGCTGCCTCCTGCCGGACAAACAGCTGCTTGCCCACCAACCGGATCTCTCCCTCTTCGCGGGTTTTCAGCACAAAGCGGTACTGGGTGCGGCCCCGGGCATCTGGACCCGCTTCCGAGGTAGCAGCCTTGAGAAGAGGCTCTCCTTCGGCAGAAAATAAGGCCTCCAAGGCAGCCTCCAGGGCCTCAGGGCTGGTCTCCCAGCGCTGGATCAGGCCGCCTCCTTCCAGGCTCGTGCCCCAAAAAGCCAGGGCAAATTCATGGGTTTGCTCGCTGCGTAGCAACGGGGCTTCATCTTCCGCAAAAGGAGCCGCTGAGCAAGGTGAGGCCGCCGAGGCAGCATGTTCTCTCGCCAAAAACAGCCGGTGGCCCGGTAAGGACTCGCTCAGGCGACTCATCAACCCTCGGCTGCTGACCGTAACCAAGAGGTGCTCGATGGCCTGGTATCTTTCTTCTGGCGTAGAGAATGAAGCGGGAGGAACGGCTAATTCCTGTTCCCCGGCCTCATCCAGGAGGGCAAAGGTGTAGGCACCTTCTCCACTTTCCTGCCGCTGCCAGGCTCTTGCCTCGAACAGCCGCCCCAAAACTTGGGTAAAAAATTGCTCCCGGGCTTCGGCTTCGGTGTCAAATGAGTGGGTTGAACGCAGCAGGGCTTCCCCTTCCACATCCAACAAGGAAGCCCTCCATCCCTGGTCGCTTTCTGCTAGTTGCAGAAGCGTCTCCGGGGAGTTGATGCGGATAAAGGCAGCGAGGGGTTCTGTTTCCCCTTCGATCTCCGCCAGGGTCTCCCCGGCCTCGTCCATAAGCCGCAGGCCGGAGTCCGTTTCTTCATAGGCAGGCAAGCGCCGGAGCCGCGCCAGTAGCTGAGCAGCGGCCCGCCAGGCCCAGGCTTCATCCGGGCTGGCTTGGGTGCCTTGCACCTGTAGCGGCGCTTCGGCTTCCGAAAGAGGCTCGACTTCTAGTTGCACATACCAGCCGCAGGCCGTGCCTGCCGCCGATACCGCCCAACCGGGGCCCTCGGCCAGCCCTTGCAAAAACCCCAGCGCCGCTTCCCGGTCTGCCCGGTTGGCAAACCCATAGGGATAGGGCGGGGACTGGGCCTTCAGCTGGCCCGCTTCGTAGAGGGCAAAGCCAAAGGCACAGCGGTCATTCTCATAGCTGCGCTGGATCGCTTCCGGGTCAAGCACCAGGGGTAAGCGGGCCTGCAAAGCTTCCCAGGCCTCCGCCTCTGAGCCAAATTTTTCTTCCAAAGGGCTGATCAGCACCGTCTTGCCCGCTAGGTTTTGGACGGAGAAATGCCAGGTGTGGGAGAGGGGAAAATGAGTGGTTTCTATTTCCTGAGAAAGCGGCAAGGCCGCTTGCCAGGCAGCCAAGGCCTCGCGGGCGGCGGTTTCACTGGGGTAGGTCTGCCCCGCTTGTTCCCAGGCGCCTCCTTTGGCCATCAAGATCAGCCGCCAATCGCCGGTCCCTTCCGGGCACACGAATTTGAAAGCTTCAGGATCCCGCAGCGATGCCGCGATGGCCCCGAGTGCTTGCCAGGCTTCTGCCTCGGTGGCATAGGCAGTAGGGCTTTGGAGCCAAAGGGTATCGCTTTCCCCTAAGATCTCGGGGAGAAAATGATCTGCTTCGTCCCCGACCAGCCGGGCCGGGATGCCCTCGCTCCAGAGGGAGGTCAGGCCTGCCTGCCAGGCGGCATCCCTGGCTTCGGCTGTGGGATAAGACTGGGGGTGGTGAGCCAATTCTGCCCGGTCTTCAGCTCGAAGGACAAAACTGAACTGCCCGGCGGCGTCCCCGCTCAACTCATAGGCGGCAGGGTCCCGAAGCCTGGCTAACACCGCGGCTTCGCCCGCTTCGAGGGCCGCATCTTGGGCAAAGGGGCCTCCCGAGAGCCATACCTTGCCTTGCCAGCGGATTTCCAACCCGTAGGTAGCAGGCTCTCCCTCCAAGAGGGTGTAGGCCCGCAGGCCCCCCGACTGCCGGGCGAGGGCCTGCATGGCCCGGTCACTGGCGTCGGCCGAGGCGTAAGTATGAGGGTGACGGGCCACCAGCCTGCCCGATTCATCCAACAATTCGAAGCCAAACCCACATCCTTGCGCCAAGCCTTCCCCAAGCTGGTAGTGGGCCGTGTCCTCAGCCAGGGAAATGAGGGAATGACCCGCCGCCTCGGCCGTGGGTTCATCGGGGTAGACTTCAGTCCCTGACCAAATCAGGCGGCCTTCCCGGTTTTCTACCCGGGCATAATAAGCCCCGGTACGGTTGACGATGGCGTGGGCCAGGGGGGCCTGTTGCAAATAACGGAGAAGCTTTTCTTTGGCGGCCGCTACCTCGGCAGCAAGTTCGTAGCTGAAGTGCGTCCCTTCGCTGTCCGCATGCCAGGCCAGGATTTCCGCTTCTTCTTCCCCCCCCACCTTCAATTCGTAGCCCGTCTCCCCTTCGATCACCTCAAACCGATCTGGATGAGCGGCGCTAAGCAGCACGTCGTCAAAAGCCACCCGGGCCTGGGCGGGGCTCTCGTAAACTTCGCTACTCAACAGCAAGTACTTTGCCTCATCGATCAGCACATCTACCAGGGCAAATTGAAATTGCCCTGGCTCCCCGGCGAAATGCGGCTGAGCCGAAGCCGGCTGCAACCCATCGACCAACGCCTGCAACGCACAGTCGCGCTCCGCAGGCAGGGCATAGGTTTCAGGATGATGAGCCAATGGCTGCCCTTCATGCGGGAGGTAAAAGCCATAAGGCGTGTCCTCCGGGCCGTCATCGGTTTTTTCGTAGGCCGAAGCTTCCCCCCCGAGGCTTTGTACCAGCAGGCTACCCTGC
>CAZIVQ010000356.1:0-5229 GCA_964542415.1 uncultured Bacteroidia bacterium
CTGGGGTCAATCTGAAGAATCCCTCCGTTGCCTCCGAACCACAACTTGCCGTCGAAGAAGGCCATCGCAGCTAGCGGGTAAAACTCGTAGATCGGCGGGGTCTTACTAGGCGGAAAGGTCCGGATGGTGGCATTCCCTGGTTCCATCCAGGCGATGCCCTGGGGGGTGGTGATCCACAGCCGACCCGCCTGATCCAGGATCAGGCTGCGAATGAAGCTGCCGGGTAGGCCATCTGCCTCGGTAAAGGCTGTGTAAATGCGGGTAAGCGGGTTAAATTTCAGCAAGCCCAGGCCATTGGAGCCCAGCCATAGTTCTGCGGGCCCAAGGTTCAGGATGGTTTCAATGTTCCGTTCCGTCAGGACGGCTTCCACCTCCCGGGATTGAACATCGAGGCGAAACAGTCCGCTGGACGTCCCCAACCAGACCTTGGTCCCTTGATCGGGGACGATGTCCCGCACTTCCTGAAAGGGGCCGGACAATCGCTGAGGGGGAACTTGGGTGGGGTCGGATTGGGCTTCCCAATAAAAGAGCCCTTGTGGGGTGCCTGCCCAAATCGTGCCCGTTGCATCCTGATAGACGGCATCGATAGGAAAGCTCCGTTTGGGGTCAGGCCGGGAAAACAGGCGCAGGCGCTCCGTTGGTAGCTCTACCTGGACGAGGCCATGTTGCTTGCTGCCTACCAGGATTTGCCCGGGATCTTGCTGGTGCAGAGACAGCACCATTTCTGAAATGCCTCCCCGGTCCGCTACGTGCTGGCCTGGTTCAAACAGGTGGCTTTCGCCCCGTGCAAGGTCAAGGCGCTCCAGCCCCGCCCAGGTGCCCGCCCAAACCTGCCCTTGCGCATCTTGCAGCAGAGCCTCCACATGCAGGTCATGCAATTGGGGCTTCCCCTCCTCGCTTTGCCCGATGAGCTCGAAGGCCGCCGGCTGGAAGCGGAGGTGGTTCAAGCCATTCCAGGTGCTCACCCAAAGTCCTTGCTGAGCATCCTCGAAAACGGACCAGACCGCCAGGTCGGTGAGGCCGCCATTTGTCGCCGGACCTTGGGTAAAATGGGTGATGGCACCCGTCTGCAGGTTATAGCAATCCAGCCCCCCCAGAAAGTCCCCGATCCAGAAGTTGCCGTGCAGATCTTCGTGCAGAAACCGAATGCCGCCCCGCGCGCCGTTGCGCGTGCGCAGGGAAGGCCAGCGATGACCGTGGGGGTTGGCCTCTGCCGGGTAAAAGCGGCCCGTTTCCCGTTCCAGGAACTGCAAGCCATCGCCCCAAGTCGCCACCCAAAACACCCCTTCCCGGTCTTCATACAGGTGAATGATCTCGTTGTGCGCTAGGCTGAAAGGATCGGTAGGGTCGTGCAGGTAGCTAACGAAGCCATCCCGCTCCGGATCATACCGGCTCAGTCCGCCAAGGTTGGGGTTTTCGTCCCAGGGAGACCCCAGCCCAATCCAAAGGTCGCCAGCCCGGTCGAGGTAGAGTTGGTTCGGGCTGATGTAGGCCAGGCTGTAGGGGTCGTTTTCATCGGGGCCATATCGCACAAAGGTATCGGTGGCCGGGTCGTAGCGGCATACGCCTCCCTGCCCCCCGCCAACCGCTACCCAGAGCCTGCCGGCGCTGTCTTCCTGCAGGTCTATCACCAGGATGCCGGCGAGGCTACCGGGGTCATCCGGGTCATGCTGATAAGTGTGAAAAGCATCCGTTTGGGGATCGTAGCGGTTCAGCCCATTCCAGGTCCCGATCCACAGGGTTCCCTGTCGATCTACATAGATCACCTCAGCGGTGTTGTCGGAGAGCGAGGTACTGTCGCCGGGGCGATGTTGGTAAAGGCGCAGGTTGTGGCCATCGTAGCGGTGCAGGCCGTCCTGCGTCCCGATCCAAAGGTAACCCGTGGAGTCCTGGGCCACCGAGATGATCTTGCCGGCAGCCAGGCCATCGGCGGGGGTAAAGTGTTGGATGGTGACCGGCAAGGACGCGTTGGCCGAAGATGCTGGCTGCCCGTAGGCCATGCCAACCATCAGGCCCAGGGCCCAAAACAGACAGACCCTGGTGAGCTTGGGAGGCAGAAATGAGGGAACATCACACATGCAAAGGGAGCATAACCATCGCCGGTCCTTACTGAAAAGAGCCTCATAGCTGGAATATATCGAAAACCCGGGTAAAACTTACGTTGAAGGCTGGTTTTTAGGGGTTTCTACGCCCTCACACCCAGACCGCAAACACCCGCTTGCCCCGGTGCTCGATCCATTTCTGCCGGTAGGTTTTTTCTTTCTCCCCCTCAAAAATCACCAAATACCCCTCGTCTACGCCCTGCCGGTGGCGAAGGCACTATCAGAGGTGTGCCACTTCTCATCGACCCCTTGCAGGTCTAGGCGGATGGGCAGGTAGTCTGCATGGGCTTCCAATAACGCCCGCAATGCCAGAAGCGTCGTCGTCTTCCCATACTGCCGCGGCCGGTTGATGGTGAAGTATTCGCCGCCCTCGATCATCTTCATCACCCCGGCCAACTTGGCGCTATTGTCCATCATGTAGTGCAGATGGGGCAAGCAGGTGCCGGTGATGTTGAACTTCTTTTGCATAGGCTAAAGATACGAAAAAGTGGCTCCTTTCGTCTGGCTGGGACATCATTCTCCCCAGGCGGTTTCCCCTGTGAAGGCAAGTTCTTTCAAGCGGATCAAAAATCCGCCTTAGCTATGAGCAGCGAGGGCTTTCAAGCCCTTGATGCTTATAAACAAGCGCAGCCTATCATTCTCCCCCAATCACCACTGCCTGCCCTGCCTTCGGCGTCACCACCAGCTCAAAGCCGCCCTCCACCGCCGACACGCTGACCTCGGCGCCCTGTACCTTGGGCGCCTGCTCGCCGGGCCAGAAGACCGTCTGCTTGCCAGCCCCCGCCGCCACATAGCGCAGGCTCCCCGCTTCCAGGCGGGCGTCAACCAAGGCCGCTTCTGAGGCCAGGATCCGGATGCCGCTGTCTGCATTGGGCAGCAAAAATGCCGCCTGCGTGGCGTAGGGCTGATCGAGGCGCAGCCTCAGGCTCACCCCTGCCTCGGCCGGCGCATAGGGTGCCCCCAGCACCGCCAGCAGTTGACCGGGTTCCACGGCTACTTCCCGCGCCAACTCGCCCACCGGTTCGGTGGTGAAGGCGATCACCTGCCCGGCGGCAGCTTCGGCATTGACCTGCACATAGAGTTCAGGCGAATCACCCACCCGGCCCACTACCTGCGGGTCGTTGTCCAGCAGGTAGGGCAGCACCCGCTTGGCCTGGGCCACCGTCTCGCCCACGCGCCGACGCGCCGCTTCGCCCATCAGGTCCAATTTGCCCCAAAACCCGTGCCCCGCAATCAGCGAGCTGTGTACGTTGTAGGCCTGCGATCCCGCCTGCTCGTGCGGGTAGGTGGCGTAGGTAAACAGCTCCAGCGGGATCAGGCCCGCAAACTCATTCGGGATGGTCCGCATCGACTGGGTGCGGTAGGGGCCGTAGTCGTTGTAGCCGCTGGCGCCATTGTTCATCCAAAACAATTTTCCCTGGCTCAAGGGCGCCAGCCCGGTCATCACCCGCCGGGCCTCGGTCAAATCCACCTCAATGACCAGCTCCGGCTCGTATTCGGTCAGCTGCTGCATAGCCTCCACCACGTAGATCGGCAGCAGGTACGCGTAGCGGGCGCGGCGCTCGGCCGGGCTGTCATCCGCCGACCCGTGGTGCAGGCCCGGCAGGTCGCTGTAGAAGGTGTTGATGGCGTCCCACTTGAAGAAGCGCGCCCCCTGTTCGATCAGCCGCTTGCAGTCTTCGATGAAAAGCGCCTGAAAGTCGCTCACCATGTCGAAGCCGCAGTGGCCCCACTGGGCCTGGATGGGGTTGCCCTCCGAGTCTTTGATCACCCAGTCCGGGTGCTGCCGGTAGCGCTCGGTGGTGCTGTCGATGGTAGGTGGCGAAAGCCAGATGCCCATTTTCATGCCGTGCTCGTCCAGCTTGGCCTTGATCGGCGCCAGGCCCTGCGGCAAGCGCTGCTGGTTCGGCGTCCAGTCGCCGTGCTTTTCCTGCCAGCCATCGTCCAGCACGAAGAGATCCACCCCCAACTGGGCGGCCGATTCGATTTCCCGGAAAATGTTCTCATAGGTCAGTACGTCCCGCAATTCCTCCGAAGCCCGCTGCATGCCCCAGGTGTTGTAGTAAAATTCCGGCTGCCGGGAGGCGGGTTTTTCGCAGATCTGGTCGAGTAAATAGTCGCGGATCATGGCCTTGCTAGTCGCCAGGTCGGTATTGGGGTGGGAGAAATGCGCCGTCCAGACCGAAGCGTAGGGGTGGGCGGCGTCAATGACTTCGCCTTCTAGGTAAGCGCCGCGAAGGGCTTCTAAGCCCACCTGCACCTGCTCGCCCGCATGCGTGCTGCGCAGCCCCAGGAAATGAAAATCCTCCGCCCGGATGGGGAAGTCAAATACGCCCTTAGTGCCCTGCATCGCATCGACGATGCGGCCGTCGTTGGCGACTTTGGCCTCATCCAGCAGGCCCTTGAGGTCGTCCTGCGAGGCGTGCTCGTAGGCCAGCCCGAAGGTATAGTCCGCCGTCTGCAACAGGCTGAAGGGACCTTTGACCAGCTGATTTTCGCCCGCTGCCAGGGAATAGGCCTCCAGGCGGGGATAGTACATGTGGTTGGACTTGCCAGACGGATCGGTCTCGCGGGGGTAGGGAATGGGCTTGTGCTCCCAGCTGGCGAGGCGGATTTCCTGCACGGTGACCTCTGCTGCGACGGGCAGGGCGTACTGCGGAAAGCGAAAATGCAGCTGCCCCTCTCGCCGGTTCAGGGTAAAGGACTGCCCCTCAGGGGCGCGCAGCTCCAGCTTTTCCCGTACCAGCGAACTGCCGGGAAAAATCTGCTGGTACAGCCGCAGCTGCAGGCCTTCGGCCGGACCCTGGGCCACCACGAAATCGAGCTGGTGCTCGGTGCTGCCGTTGCCCATGGCGCGTTCTTGCCGCTCAGTGAAGGCCCAGACCGGGTCCTGGGCCGTGAGCAAGCTCTGGTTGACCACCAACTCGAAGTATGGCAGCTCAGTGCCTGCCGTCTCCACCGCGCCGGCGAGGGCTACGGTGATCGGCCCGGCTGAGCGGCTAAAGGAAAAAGTTTTAGCCCCGTCGTTGAGGGAGAGGGTGTCCTGGGCCGGGGGCTGGCAGGCGAGGAGGCAGAGGAGAAGCGTGGCGAGGGAGTATAGGCGGATCATGGAAATAGGGTTTTGAGG
>CAZIVQ010000357.1:0-5228 GCA_964542415.1 uncultured Bacteroidia bacterium
TCCCCTTTTTGTTTCACGCAAATCTAGGATGCCCCGGCAAGCCGGGGTAGGCGCAGAGGCGCAGAGTAAAAAGTTGATAAACAGGGAGTTGTATTGCTTTGCCTAAAATGGAAAAAGGGAGGTTATTTTTCGACTGTTACTGAGTCCCTGCAAGGGAAGCAAACGCCCTTTTTTTATCCCATCTTTCGCACCATGAACGATTATTTATCCTTTTTTCTCCTGGCCTTCACCTCCTTTCTTACCCTGATGAACCCCCTCGGGGTGATGCCGGTCTTCTATGACCATGACCCACGACATTGATGTACCGGCCCGCAATGCTACCGCGCGCAAAGCAGTGCTGGTGGCCTTCATCACCCTGGTGCTATTGGCCTTTCGGGACAATCGCTTTTTCGTTTTTTTGGAATATCGGTGGATAGCTTCCGGGTTGCCGGGGGCATCATCTTTTTTTGTGGGGCAGGACATGCTAAACGCCCGCCTGGTGAGCACCAAAATTTCGCAGGAAGGAAGTCCACGGCTATGTCTCAGACATCTCGGTCACTCCGCTGGTGATTCCGTTGATCACTGGCCCGGGGGCCATCACCAACGCCATCGTGTTGATGGAGGATGCCAGTAGTCCCTTGAAGAAAGTCATGCTCTTCTTCGCCATGCTGCTGGTGTGTACATTGATGTACCCTACCCTTTGGGGCTCCACCCGCATCAGCAAAGTCCTGGGAGAAACCGGCAACAAAATCCTGATGCGCCTCATGGGCCTGATCGTGATGGTGATAGCGGTAGAATTTTTCTTTAGCGGGCTCGGGCCTATCTTACGGCGAATTTTTGCAGGATAAATGGGAATTTCTATTGATTGGGATGATTATTTTGATATTTTATTTCTTGAATTCAGGCTTTTATCTGAACCCTTGGGTAATGCCCTGCTAAATCCAAGGTAACGCCTGAGCCATTTGCCAGGCTAAGCGACAGGGAGACGTGGGCCTCAATCCCGGATCTTTTGCAGATCATTCTGGTCAAAGAGCCTGATCCTCAGTAGGTTTTATCCTGTTTTTCTTGCTACACAGCAGTCTACCTAAACCGTTCTTCTGCCCTTATACTATGACCCAAAACAATCCGCAGCCCGATTTCCCTTCCCAAGACTCAATCCGTACTGCTGACAAATCCCGTGCGCTCCTGGTGGAGGTAGCCTGGGAGGTCGCCAATCAGGTCGGAGGGATTTATACCGTAATCCGTTCCAAGGCGCCCAGCATGATCAAAAACTGGGGAGAGCGCTATTTGCTCATCGGTCCTTACGTCGACCCCAATATCTCCGCCATTTTTGAGTCCCGCGAAACCCCGGATGACGCCTTTGGCCGGGCCGTGGAGAAAATGCGGCGCATGGGCTTTGAGGTTCACTATGGCGAATGGCTCATCTCTGGCCGCCCCCGGGTGGTGCTCTTCAATCCCGCCACCGTCTTTGACCGCCTCTCCGAAATCAAGTACCTCCTCTGGGAGCACCACGGCATCAGTACCCCTGGCGACGACTACCTCATCAACCAGGTAGCGGCCTTTGGCTGGATGATCAAGGTCTTCCTCACCCGCCTGACCGAAGAAGACGTCAACGATGTCAACCAGCATCCCTTGATTGCCCACGTCCACGAATGGATGGCGGCCACGGCCATTCCAGAAATCCGCCGTGACAAACTGCCCATCAAGACCCTCTTCACCACCCATGCCACCATGCTCGGCCGCTACCTGGCCATGAATGACCCGCAGTTCTACGAGCACATGGAGTTTTATGATTGGGAGAAAGAAGCCCGCTATTTCAACATCGAGACCATCGTCCGCATTGAGCGGGCGGCGGCACACGGGGCCCATGTTTTCACCACAGTAAGTGGGGTGACCGCCCGCGAATGCGAGTACCTGGTCGGCCGCAAACCCGATGTTATTCTCCCCAATGGCCTCAACATCGCCCGCTACGAGGTACAGCACGAGATTCAAAACGACCACCTCAAAGCCAAGTTGGAGATCCATCGCTTTATCCGAGGGCATTTTTTCCAGAATTATACCTTCGACCTGGATAAAACGCTTTATTTCTTTACCTCGGGGCGCTACGAATACCGCAACAAAGGCTACGACCTTACCCTGGAGGCGCTAGCCCGCCTCAACTGGCGCATGAAGCAGGCCAACATGGACACCACCGTGGTCATGTTTTTCATCACCAAGCGGCCCTTCCACAGCATCAACCCCGCCGCCTTGCAGTCCAAGGCCACCCTGGCCAAACTACGGGAAACCATCGACCTGGTACAGCGCCGCTTGGGCGACAACCTCTTTGACTACGCCGTCTCGGCAGAGTTCACCAAATTTCCCGACCTCAACCAACTGTTAGACGATCACCTGCGCATCAAGCTGCGCCGTAACCTCCAGAGCTGGAAATCGCCCGCTTTGCCGCCAGTGGTGACCCACAACCTCTATGACGACGATAAAGACGAAATCCTGAATTTTGTCCGGACCGCTAATTTGATCAACTACCGCGAGGACCGTGTCAAAGTCATCTATCACCCGGATTTTCTCAGCTCTACCAGCCCGCTGCTGAACCTCGACTACGGAGATTTTGTGCGCGGTACCCATCTGGGGGTTTTCCCCAGCTACTACGAGCCCTGGGGCTACACCCCGCTGGAAGCGATGGTTTCTGGCGTACCGGCCGTGACCAGCGACTTGGCTGGGTTTGGCGATTACCTCAAAACGGCGGTGCCCAACCACGAAGACATTGGCATGTATGTGGTCGATCGCCTGGGGCGCTCCTTCGACGAAGCCGCCAACCAGCTTACCGATCAGCTGTTCGAATTTGTCAAGCTTGCCCGCGCCGACCGCATCGGCCGCCGGTATTGGCTACAAGAAGAAGCGGCTGAACATTTTGACTGGAGCACCCTGACCCGCCACTATGAAGAAGCTTATGACCAGGTATTGGCTGGAGATTAATCGGGGGGCTACTGCACGCTGTCTTGAGTCTCACTAAAATCCCTTAGCGTTGAACAAAGCACGTATCCTGATGCTAGGCTGGGAGTTTCCTCCCTATCTGAATGGCGGATTGGGCGTAGCCTGCGCCCAACTGGCCAAAGCCCTGGCCCCCTTGACTGAGCTGACGTTGCTCGTCCCCCGCTCCGAGCCCGGCTACCACCCCCCCGGTATGCAACTGGTGGGCCTGAATGAGGTGCGGCTGCCGCCGGTGCGGGAAGAACAGCGCCTGATTGAGCAGGTAGAGTTGCGACAGCTCAAGCTGGTCTATGCCGAGGTGAACATCACCGCCTACGAATCCGGGACCATTTCCCATACCATCACCCGTACCGAAGAAGAGGTGCTGCAAGTACCCCGCGAGGTGATCGTGGAGCACTGGGCAGAGCAGCCCCGCTTTGTGATCGATGACCTCTACGGGCCGGATTTGTATGAAAAAGTAACGGAATATGCCCGGATTTGCGGGCAGATTGCCCGGGAAGAACCCTTTGACGTGATCCATGCTCACGACTGGATGACCTTCTTGGCGGGGATGGAGCTGAAGGCCTACACCGGCAAGCCCCTGGTGTTGCACGTGCATTCGCTGGAATATGACCGGGTAGGACCCGAAAGCCAGGGCTGGGTCTACCAGATCGAGCGCCATGCCCTGGAGCAGGCCGATGCGGTGATCGCCGTGAGCGACTACACCCGAGAGGTGATTGCCCGTCACTATGGAGTGGAGGGAAAAAAAGTCCGTGCCATCCCCAATGGGTTGGCGGCCGTGGCTCCCTACCGCCGCAAGCGGCCTTTTCCAGAGCGCTTGGTCACCTTCGTAGGTCGGCTGACCCGGCAGAAGGGCCCCGATTACCTCGTAGACCTGCTGCGGGCGCTGCTGGCGCAGGACGAAAACCTGCGCTTTGCCATCGCCGGCGATGGCGATGCCCTGCCAGCGATGATGCATGCGGTAGCCCGGGCTCGCCTTGGCGACCGCGTTCACTTCACGGGCTTTCTGCCAGGAGAAGAGGTGCGCGACCTGCTGTCCATGAGCGATGTGTTTGTCATGCCTTCGGTTTCAGAGCCTTTTGGGCTGGTGGCGGTGGAGGCAGCCCAAATGCAGGTGCCTTGCCTGCTTTCGGTGCATTCTGGAGTAGCCCAAAGTTTGCCCCATGCCTTGACTGCCGACCCGGAAGACATCGGGATGATGGTACAAAAAATCCAGGGCTTGCTGGCCGATGAAGCCCTGAGCGCCGCCGTCGTAGAGGGCCAAAATAAAGACCTCAAGCACCTCAGCTGGACGGGTACTGCCACCGCCATTGAGGGTTGGTACCGGGAGTTGATGCCAGCCTGAGGGCGAGAAAGTCTTATTTATTCGTAACCACGCATTCATGCCCGACATTTGCCTATACTTTCAGGCCCATCAGCCCTTGCGTTTGCGGCCCTATTCGCTCTTTGAAGTGGGGGCGCATGCCCCGTACTTTGACTTGCCGGGCAACGCCAAGCAGCTGAATGAGTTGGCTGACACGGTCTACCTGCCTGCCAATCAGCTGTTTGCCCGCTTGCACGCCCGCTGGCCGGGGCGTTTTCGCTTCAGCCTCCATCTTTCTGGCCTGCTGCTGCGGCAGCTCTCGGTGGTGCGCCCTGATGTGGTGGCTTCCTTTCGGGAGCTGGTGGAGAATGAAGGGGTCGAATTGGTCGGGGGGACCGAAGGCCACACCCTGGCTTTTCTCTACGACCGGGAAGAATTTGAGGCCCAGGTAATGGCGCACCGGGAGCTGATGCGGCAAGAAATGGGACAAGTGCCGCGCTTCTTGGTACAACCAGGCTTGCACTACACCAGCCCCTTGGGGTATAAGGCTCGGCAAATGGGCTTCGAAGGCCTGATTGTGGAGGGCGCGCCGCAGGTGCTGGGGCATCGCTCGCCCAACCACCTCTACCATCCGGTTCACATGCCGGACTTTCCGCTGCTGCTGCGCAATGCCCTGCGCTCCGATGATGTGGGGCTGCGCTTTTCCGATCAGCATTGGCCTGAATATCCCCTGACACCGGACAAGTTTGCCACCTGGATGCAGTACGAGCCGGGCGAAGTAGTGGGAATCTGTCTGCCCTATGAGACCCTGGGCGCTTACCAGCCGGCTGAAACGGGAATTTTTGAGTTTTTCGACATTTGGGTCGATTACCTGCTAGGGCATAGCGACACGAATTTCCTCGCCGCTTCAGAAGCCGCCGCCCGCTACGAGCCGCAGGGTAGCTTCGACGTGATGCCC